>DASQKT010000395.1:0-6354 GCA_035630415.1 Skermanella sp. | reverse complement strand
ACCGACACCTTCGCCCGCACGATCCAGTCGATCATCGCCAAGAACAACCTGATGGAAGCGCCCGTCGTCGTCGTCAACAAGGGCGGCGGGTCGGGCGCCGAGGGCTATGTCTACGGGGCGGGCAATGCCGGCAACCCCTATAAGCTGATCTTCGGCACCAACAACCAGTACCTGCTGCCCTACGTCGCCAAGCTGGGCTACAAGCCCGCCGACATGGTGCCGGTCGCTTCCATGGCGCTCGACGAGTTCCTGATCTGGGTCAACGCCGAAGCTCCCTATAAGGACATCAAGGACTTCGTGGACGCCGCGAAGAAGCCCGAGGGCTTGAAGATGGGCGGCAGCCAGTCCAAGGACACCGACCAGACCCTGGTCAGCATCGTCCAGAACGCGACAGGCGCCAAGTTCACCTATATCCCGTTCAAGAGCGGCGGCGAAGCGGCGGTCCAGCTTGCCGGCGCCCATATCGACGCCAACGTCAACAATCCCAACGAGAACTTCGGCCAGTGGAAGGCCGGCATGGTCCGTCCGCTCTGCGTCTTCAGCGCCAACCGGATGGCTGCCGGTCCCAAGGTCGCGGGCGACATGAGTTGGTCGGACATCCCGACCTGCAAGGAAGGCGGGCTGAATGTCGAGAACTACCAGATGCCGCGCACCGTCTGGTTGCCGGCCGGCGTGCCCGACGACGCCGTAAAGTTCTTCGTCGATGTTCTGACCAAGGCGCAGCAGACGCCGGAGTGGAAATCCTACATCGAGCGCACGTCCCAGACCGACCGCTTCCTGACCGGCGACGAGATGCGCAGCTTCGTCAAGGCGGATGAGGAGAAGGCCGTCCAGGTCTTCAAGAAGGAAGGCTGGGCCGTCCAGTAAGGCGTCGCTCCAGGGTGCTGGCACTTGATGCCGGCACCCCGGCGCTCCCCTCAACCGCTCTCACGGAGGCCCGTCCATGCGCATGTTTCACGGCATGGTCCTTTCCCGCTTCGCGATGGAGATCGCCACCGGCTGCGTCACGGCCCTGGCCGGCGCCATCATCAGCTACGGCGCCACGGAATTCGGGACCGGGTGGGACGATGCCGGCCCGCAGCCGGGATACTTCCCCTTCTATATCGGCCTGCTGATCGTCCTCGCCAGCCTGGGCGTCGTAGCGCAGGCCTTCACCCAGCACCGAAGGACGGGACAGGTCTTCCTGACCGGCGAGCAGGCCGGCAGGATCATCGCCTTCGCCGGTCCGATGGTCGCCTTCGTGGCGCTCTGCGTCCTGCTGGGCCTCTATGTCGCGATGACCGTCTATCTGTTCGCCGTGATGACCATCCAGGGCCGTTTCAAGATTCCCCTGGCGGCGCTGGTCAGCATCGGGACCGCCGTCGCCTTCTACGTCGTGATGGAAGTCTGGTTCCAGGTGCCGCTGCTCAAAGGCCCAGTCGAAGCGATGCTCGGCATCTACTGACGCGCCCGAATCAAGAAAAACTGGGGGAAAACGCCTTGGAGAACTTCTCGAACCTTATGACCGGGTTCAGCGTCGCGCTGACTACCTATCATATCGCCATCATGGGGGCCGGCGTCCTCCTGGGAATCCTCGTCGGCGTCCTGCCGGGGCTGGGAGCGCCGAACGGCGTTTCGCTGCTGCTGCCGCTGACCTTCACGATGGACCCGGTTTCGGCCATCATCCTGCTGACCAGCATGTACTGGGGCGCGCTGTTCGGCGGCTCGACCACGTCGATCCTGTTCAACATTCCGGGCGAGCCGTCCTCCGTCGCCACGACCTTCGACGGTTACCCGCTGGCGCGGAAGGGGCAGGCGACGCATGCGCTGACGCTGGCCTTCCTGTCGGCGGGCATCGGCGCGCTGTTCGGCGTGCTGGTGATCACCGGGCTGTCGAGCTGGGTCGCCAAGTTCGCCCTGAAATTCAGTTCGCCGGAATATTTCGCGGTCTATTTCCTGACCTTCGCCAGCTTTGTCGGGATGGGCAGCGCTTCGCCGTTCAAGACGGTCGTGTCGATGATGCTGGGCTTCGGCTTCGCCACGGTCGGCATGGACACGATTTCCGGCAGCCTGCGGCTGACTTACGAGATCCCCGACCTGATCAAGGGCATCAGCTTCCTGATCGCCGTGATCGGCCTGTTCGGCATCGGCGAACTGCTGCTGACGATGGAGGAGGGGCTGCGGTTCGACGGCATCCGGGCGCGGGTCAGTCCGCGCGAGGTGTTCAAGACCATCGCCACGCTGCCGGGCCATTGGGTGACGCTGCTGCGGAGCTGCCTGATCGGCTGCTGGATGGGCATCACGCCGGGAGGACCCACGGCGGCCTCGTTCATGAGCTACGGCCTCGCCAAGCGGTTCTCGCGCCGGGGCAAGGAGTTCGGCAAGGGTGAGCCCGCCGGCATCGTGGCTCCCGAAGCCGCCGACCACTCGGCGGGAACCAGCGCCATGCTGCCGATGCTGGCGCTCGGCATTCCCGGCTCCGCCACCGCCGCCGTCATGATGGGCGGGTTGATGATCTGGGGTCTGACGCCCGGACCCATGCTGTTCATCGAGCGGCCCGACTTCGTCTGGGGCCTGATCGCCAGCATGTATATCGGCAACGTGGTCGCCGTGGTGCTGGTGCTGGCGACGGTGCCGCTATTCGCCTCCATCCTGCGCATCCCGTTCTCGATCATCGGCCCTGTTATCGTCGTCGTCTGCTTCATCGGCGCCTATACGGTCAACAGCGGGACCTTCGACCTCTGGCTGGTGCTGGCGTTCGGTCTGGTCGGCTATGTCTTCAAGAAGCTCGACTACCCGATAGCGCCGCTGGTCCTGGCGATGGTGCTGGGCGACAAGGCGGAGGATGCGTTCCGCCAGTCGATGATCATGGCCCGTGGTTCCCTGTCGGTGTTCTGGTCGAACGGTCTGGTCGGCACGATCATGACGATCGGCGTGCTCCTGCTGCTCTGGCCGCTGCTGGCGGCCGGTATTTCCCGTGTATCCGGCGGTTTCGGACGGACGCCGTCCATCCGTTTGAACTGACTTGCCAAATCTGGAGGCGATCATGCCCGAAGCGCAGCCGCGCATCGCATTTCTCGGCCTGGGCCTGATGGGCTCGCGTCAGGTCCGCCGCCTGCTGGGCGCCGGCTATGATGTCACCGTCTGGAACCGGACCCGCGCCAAGGCGGAGCCGCTGGCCGCCGACGGCGCCACCGTCGCCGACAATGCGGTCGAGGCCGTGGCCGATGCCGACATCGTCATCACGATGCTGGAGAATGGTCCCGTCGTTACCGATCTGCTGACCGGCCAGGGCGTCGCGGAAGCGATGCGGCCGGGCGCCATCCTGATCGACATGAGTTCGATCAAGCCAGCCGAAGCGCGCGAGCATGCCCGGTTGCTGGCCGGGCGCGGCGTTTCCCATCTGGACGCTCCGGTCTCCGGCGGTACCGTCGGGGCGGAGCAGGGCACCCTTGCGATCATGGTTGGCGGTCGGGACGAGGACTACGTCAAGGTCGTCCCCGTACTGGAAGCGATGGGAAAGCCGACGCTGGTCGGTCCATCCGGCGCCGGCCAGTACGCCAAGCTGGCGAACCAGGTCATCGTCGGCGTCACGATAGCCGCCGTGGCCGAAGCGCTGCTGCTGGCGGAGCGGGGCGGTGCCGATCCGGCCAAGGTGCGCGAAGCCCTGCGCGGCGGCTTCGCCGAAAGCCGGGTGCTCGATCTGCACGGCTCCCGCATGGTGGAGAAGGCGTTCGAAACCAAGGGTCGTTCCGTCACTCACCTGAAGGACATGGACAACGCTCTGGCTGCCGCTGCCGATACCGGCTTCGAGGCGCCGCTGACCGCGCAGGTGGCTGATATGTTCCGCGACCTGCTGGCGGTGGAGGGCGATCTGGACCACAGCGCGTTGTACAAGGTGCTCGACCGGCGCAGCCCGCCCCGAGGTTAGCGACCTATTCCTGAACCGTTTTCCCGATCCCTGACCGGCTTCGTGACTATATGATACGGCGCAGGTCCACCGGACCGCCCTGTCAACCAGCCCGAAGTCCCCATGCCCGAACTGCCTGAAGTCGAAACCGTCTGCCGTGGGCTCGCCATGAAGATGGAGGGGCGGGTGCTGACCAGGGTCGAGCAGCGCCGGCCCAACCTGCGCATCCCGTTCCCCGACCGCATGGTCGAGCGGCTGACAGGCCGCAGGGTCGTCACCATTCGGCGGCGGGCCAAGTACATCCTGATCCATCTGGACGACGATCAGGTGCTGATCGTCCATCTCGGCATGTCGGGCCGGATGACCATCGGCCAGGACCTGGGACCGCCCGCAGCGCACGACCATGTCCTGCTGACCACCGACGACGGGTCCGACATCCGGTTCAACGACGCCCGCCGATTCGGCCTGATGGCGATGACCGGGGCCGACATCCTCGACAGCCACCCACTGCTGGCGTCGCTGGGGCCGGAGCCGCTGGGCAACGAGTTCAGCGCCGAAACGCTGTCCCGTGCCTTGAAGGCGAAGATCACGCCGATCAAGTCGGCCCTGCTCGACCAGACGGTCGTGGCTGGCTTAGGCAACATATATGTGTGCGAGGCTCTGTTCCGGGCCGGGATCAGCCCGACGCGGATCGCGGCCACGGTGGCGGGCCGCGACGCCGAGCGGCTCGTGCCCGTGATTCGCGAGGTCCTGACCGAGGCCATCGCCGCTGGCGGCTCGACGCTCCGCGACTATGTCCAGGCGTCGGGCGAGCTGGGCTATTTCCAGCACAGTTTCTCGGTCTACGACCGGGAAGGGCAGGCTTGCCCCGGCTGCACCTGCGACATTTCCTCCACCGGAGGGGTGCAGCGGATCGTTCAGGCCAACCGTTCGACTTTCTATTGTCCACGACGCCAGCGCTGATGTACCAGTTCGGCATGCCGCATCATCCGGTCCTCACATCGGCGATCCTCGCCACCCTCCTGCTCGCGGCAGCGCCTTCCGGCCTGCGCGCTCCCGGAACATCGCCGGCCTTGGCGGCTGAAAGCGCCTTCGTCGAGGGGATCGACGATCTGCCCCTGATGCCGGGCCTCGTCGGCGTCGGCGATCAGAGCCTCGTCTTCGACAAGCCCGATGGCAGGATCGTCCAGGCGGTGGCGACCGGCCGGGTGCGGGCCGCCGCCGTCCGAAGCTTCTATGCCGATACCGCGCCTCAGCTCGGCTGGAAGCCGGCGGGCGAGGGGCGCTACACGCGCGACGGCGAGTCGCTGCGGATCGAGCTGATCGATCCTGGAGCGCCGGGCGGCGCGATCACCGTCCGTTTCCTGGTCAATCCTCAGTAGCCAAACTCACGCAAGTCATCCAATTACCGATTTTTCGGCAAGGCCCGCCTCAAGGCGATGGCCGCGCCCATTCAAGGGGGAGAGAAGCATGCCTTACGAAAACATCCTGGTGGAGACCCACGGTCACGTCGGTCTCATCAAGCTCAACCGGCCCAAGGCGCTGAACGCTCTGTCCGACGCGCTGGTGACTGAGCTTGCCGCCGCCGTCGATGCCTTCGAGGTGGACGCCGAGATCGGCTGCATCGTCCTGACCGGCAGCGAGCGGGCCTTTGCCGCCGGCGCCGACATCAAGGAGATGGCCAGCCATTCCTACATGGACGTCTACCTGTCCGACTTCATCACCAAGAAGTGGGGCAGGGTGGCGACCGCCCGCAAGCCGGTGATCGCCGCCGTGGCGGGATACGCGCTCGGGGGCGGTTGCGAGCTTGCCATGATGTGCGACTTCATCCTGGCGGCCGATACCGCCAAGTTCGGCCAGCCGGAGATCACCATCGGCACCATCCCCGGCGCCGGCGGCACCCAGCGCCTGACCCGTTTCGTCGGCAAGTCCAAGGCGATGGAAATGGTCCTGACTGGCCGCACCATCGATGCCGCCGAGGCCGAGCGCTGCGGTCTGGTCAGCAGGATAGTGCCGGCGGCGGACCTTCTGGAGGAGGCCCTGAAGGTGGCGGCCCGGATCGCCTCGCTCTCCCGTCCGGTCGTGATGATGGCGAAGGAGTCGGTCAACCGCGCCTACGAGACGACGCTGGAGGAAGGCATCCGGTTCGAACGCCGGCTGTTTCACTCCACCTTCGCGACCGAGGACCAGAAGGAAGGCATGGCCGCCTTCACCGAGAAGCGCGAAGCCAACTTCAAGAACCGCTGATTCGCATCCGCCGCCGGGGAGAACACCGGGCGGGAGTCGTTCGGCCCCAGACATCTGGGGCCGAACCATATAGAATTTGACTCTCCCGCCTTGACTCTTATCCCCAGCCCCCCCTATAAAGCGCGCTCGCATTCGGCACAGGTGTGTCCGCAGAAGGTTTAGTTATGGCTAATCACAAGTCCGCAGAGAAACGTATCCGCCAGACCGAGCGGCGCACA
>DASQKT010000394.1:0-4482 GCA_035630415.1 Skermanella sp. | reverse complement strand
CGAGCGGACGTTCTGGTCCTCGAAGAGGTCCTTTTCCTTCGCCGCCGACGCGCTGTTGTCCAGCTTGGACACCATGATGGTCACCAGGAAGGCGAGCGTCATGGAGAACAGGGCCGGCTGCTCGTACGGGAAGATGGGGGCCGGGTTTTCCAGCACCACGACCCACACGGCCTTGGACAGGACGACGAAGACGACGGCGGAAATCAGTCCGGTCAGACTGCCCAGCAGCGCGCCACGGGTGGTCAGGCCCTTCCAGTACATCGACAGGATCAGCACCGGGAAGTTTGCCGAGGCCGCGATGCCGAAGGTCAGACCGACGAGGAAGGCGACGTTCTGCTTCTCGAACATGATGCCGAGCACCACCGCGACGACGCCGAGGGCGAGCGAGGCGAACTTGGAGACCCGCATTTCCTCTTTCTCGGTCGCCTTGCCCTTGCGGATGACGCGGGCATAGATGTCGTGGGAGATGGCGGACGCACCCGCCAGCGCCAGACCGGACACGACGGCCAGGATGGTCGCGAAAGCCACGGCGGACAGGAAGCCCAGGAAGAGATCGCCGCCCAGAGCCTTGGCCAGATGCATCACCGGCATGTTGCCGCCGCCGATGATCTTGCCGCCGAGCTTGCCGCCTTCATAGAACTGCGGATCGGTGCCGACGATGGTGATCGCGGCCAGCCCGAGCACGGCGACGACCAGGAAGAAGAAGCCTATGAAGCCGGAGGCGACGAACACGCTCTTCCGGGCTTCCCGCGCGTTGGGCACGGTGAAGAAGCGCATCATGATGTGCGGCAGCCCGGCGGTGCCGAACAGCAGGCCCAGCGACAGCGACACGGCGGAAACCGGATCGGACAGCAGGGAGCCCGGCGCCATGATCTTGACGCCGGCCTTGTGGGACGACACGGCCTCAAACGCCATGAAGTTCAGGTCGAAGCCGAAATGGGCCAGCGCCAGGATGCACAGCACCGTGCCGCCGCCCAGCAGCAGCACCGCCTTAATGATCTGGACCCAGGTGGTCGCGATCATGCCGCCGAAGGTCACGTAGACGACCATCAGCACGCCGACGATGATCACGGCCACGGCATAGTCGAGCCCGAACAGCAGCTTGATGAGCTGGCCGGCGCCGACCATCTGGACGATCAGGTAGAAGCAGACGACCGTCAGCGAGCCGATGGCCGCGAAGGTCCGGATCTTCGTCTGGTCGAGCCGGTAGGACGCGATGTCCGCGAAGGTGAAGCGGCCCAGGTTGCGCAGCCGCTCCGCCACCAGGAACAGGATGATCGGCCAGCCGACGAAGAAGCTGATGATGTAGATGAAGCCGTCGAAACCGGTGGAGAACACGAGGCTGGACAGGCCGAGCAGGGTCGCGGCCGACATGTAGTCGCCGGCGATGGCGAGGCCGTTCTGGAACCCGGTGATGCCGCCGCCCGCCGTGTAGAAATCGGCCGCCGACTTGGTGCGGTTGGCCGCCCAATAGGTGATGCCGAGCGTGCCGAGCACGAAGGCGAAGAACATGACGATGGCGGTAGGGTTGACCGCCTGCTTGTCCACCGCGCCCATATCGGCCGGCGCCGCGAAGGCGACGCCGCCCAGGGTCAGGACCAGGGCGGCCAGGGCGATGCCGAGGACGGACGCCGCTGAGTTGAACATCGGACGGTTCATTCCGCCGTCTCCCGGATCAGGTCGTTGGTGAGGTCTTCGAACGGACCGTTGGCGAAATAAGAATAAACACCGGTCAGCAGCCAGGAGATCACGATGATCGCGGCGCCGATCGGAATGCCGATGCTGAGCGTCATGCCCTCGCTCAGCGGCTTGCCCAGCATCGCCGGGGCGAAAGCCACCACCATCATGAAGCTGTAGTAGGCCACCAGCACGATAGCCGACAGAATCGCCGCGAGGCGGCCCCGCCGCTTCACCAGGGCTTGGTACTTGGGGTTCTCGCGAACCCTGGCGTAGATCAGTTGGGACATGACGCCTCCTGTTCGTTATTCATCGCCGGCTTGTCCCGGACTGGCCTGGAGAGGCCATGTCCGGGGTCGTTCCGGCTCTGATCAATTGTGTTTCTCAGCACCCGAATATTGCCGGGGTAGAGGTAACGAGCGCGGAGGGAACTCTATGGACCTCTCCTGCCAGCGTTCGGTAGCCCGTAGGAAGCGTCATGGGCAGTAGCTTTGATGTCGCAGGGTGGCGGGCCGGGGTAATTTCCTTTCGGAAAGGCGGATGTAGACACCCCCCTCATGGCCGTGGATATACGCAAATGTAAACATTTCCAGCCGCGACGGCTCCTTTGCGAAAAACCTGCGAAGCGTCCCTATAGGTCACTATTCCTCCACCACCTGCTGCCAAGCGCCTGTTATAGCAGGAATTTATAGGAAAATAAACCGTCGCGCTGTCGTTATCAGGCAGAAGGGGGGTCGCAATCACGCAGGCCGCTTCGGCATCATTTTAGGAAAATCGGCGGAGGTCCCGCGTTCGGCCGAACGCCGGCGGCCGGCATCGGCATTCACAGAGGAGGAGAGAACCCGTGACGACCCTGAAAAACCTGCTGGCCGGCGCGCTGCTGCTGGGATCGACACTGACGGCGACCTTGACGATGACGGCGGCGCCCACATCCGCGCAGGAGTTGGCGCACTGGACTCCGGAAGCGGCTTCAACGCTGAACGCCGTCGTCGCGCGCCATGCCAACAAGGACGCCTTCGCGGTGTTCGACATGGACAACACGCTGTACCGCTACGACCTTGAGGAGTCGCTGCTGCCGTTCCTGGAGATGAAGGGCGTCCTGACGCGGGAACGGCTGGACCCGTCGCTGAACCTGATCCCGTACAAGGATATCGCCGGGCACAAGGAGAGCCTGAACAGCTACTATTACCGCCTGTGCGAGATCGACGATCAGGTCTGCTACCCGTGGGTCGCCCAGGTGTTTTCCGGCTTCACGCTGCGGGAGCTGAAGGGCTATGTCGATGAACTGCTGGCCTACGGCAAGCCGATCCCGAGCGATTACTATGAAGGCGACACCGTCAAGACGATCGAGATCAACCCGCCGAAGCCCTATACCGGGCAGAAGGAGCTGGTCAACCTGCTGATGAAGAACGGCATCGAGGTCTATGTCATCTCGGCCGCCAGTGAAGAACTGGTCCGCATGGTGGCCTCCGATCCCAAATATGGCTACAACATCAAGCCGGAGAATGTCATCGGCGTGTCGATGCTTCTGAAGGACCGTAGCTCCGGAGCGCTCACGACGGCGCGCAAGCTGATCGCGGACAAGAAGTATGATTGGCAGGCGACCCTGGACATGGAAATGACGCCATACCTGTGGGCGCCGCTGACATGGTATTCCGGCAAGCAGGCCGCGATCCTGTCCTATATCGACGAGTGGAAGAAGCCCGTCCTGGTCGCGGGCGACACCCCGGTCAGCGACGGGCCGATGCTGTTCCATGGGACCGATGTGGAGAACGGCGGCGTCCGGGTCTGGGTCGACCGGCGGGAGAAATACCTGAAGCAGATTACGGGGATGCAGGAGAAGTTCGCGGCGCGGCAGAAGGAGCTTGGATTGCCGGTGACGGCGGACAAGAACTGGGTGATCGCCAAGCCGGACGTGATTCAGTAAGAGGCTTGCTGGTCTGTTGCGGCGTGGTCTTGTCGTATCGAGGCGGCTGCATAATGAATTTGATGTACTGACAACTGTGTAGACGCGGCCCATGGCCGCGTTATCGGCGCGGATATGCGCGCTTGCGGTTGCGGCACGTTCCGGCATCCTTCGAAGACTTCGGAACAGCGGAGTGAACGAGGCCGGAGTCCGCGTCTACATTTCGCCGGTGGCCGCAGTCGACGGCTCGATAGCACGTGCGGCGCTGGTAAGCGCAGTTCGTTCCGGTGTGGAGACATCGTGATGACCGATATGACGATCACAGGCGCCAAGCGTTCTCCAATCTCCGTATAATGTCGCGTATTCCGACACAAACGCTATCAATTGTGGAAAATGTCCGTTATATCAGACTTTGTAGCGGAGTCATCGTGCCTCCGGATGCGGAACCGGCAGACGGCTTCGTTCACCGATACGCCGGGATCGTGGGGGATGCATGCGGCAGAATCCTCGAAGAGTAGTCCAGCCGCTCGACTGGCCGGCGCTTGTTGCCGAGACCATCCGCCGGCGCAAGGAAGAGGGGATGACTCAGGTGCAGCATGCCGCCCTTGCGGGCGTCGGCAGGACCACGGTCGTTGCCTTCGATCAGGGCGATACGTCGATCTCGCTCAGCCGTGCGCTTGCCATCCTGAGTGTCGTGGGACTGGTTGCCGAGAACAGAACCTCCCCGCAGGATGCCTTCGTAGCCGCTTGCCGGCAGCGCTGGGAGGATCTGGTGGCAGTGTTTGCCGAAGACGCCCCGGCGCGTCAGCCACATGGTCATTATAGCTTCGACTATGAGGTGGCCGGGCCGATTGTACGGCTTTCGCCAAAGCGGCTGGTCGAGATCCTTGAGAAATCGG
>DASQKT010000393.1:0-2491 GCA_035630415.1 Skermanella sp. | reverse complement strand
AACCCGACCCGCAACATCTTCGGCTGGCAGCGGCCTTGCTACTTGCTGGGCGAAGGCTACGCCAAGACCTACCGCGAACTGATGGACGGCACCGACTGGGACGCCTACGGCACCGGCAACTACGAGAAATGCGCCGATTGCATGGTCCACAGCGGCTATGAGGCGACGGCGGTGGCCGATACCATCCGCAACCCGTTGAAGGCGCTGTCGGTGGTCCGGAAGGGCGTGAGAACCGACGGGGAGATGGCGCCGGAGATCCCGCTGGATCGCCAGCGCCCCGCCGAATACGTCTTCTCCCGGCATGTGGAGCAGGCGCTGGCGGAAGAGGACCGGGCGTCGCCGAAGCGGCGGCGGGCAGGGGGGTGAGGTAACCGTTCTAATATTCGGCCGCGTGAGGATTATTTCGACGGCGCCGGCGGGATGCCCCATCCTCGCTGGCGCTCCGGAAGCCAGAGGCCGATGATCGTCGCGTAGGCTGGGTCTACGCGCACGTGAATGTAGACGACTTGCGCGATTGCCGCCGGCTCCAGATATCCGCGTCGGGCTTTCGGCGTGTATATGATTACCCCGCCGCTGTAATCCTCAAGATTCCGGCCTTCAAGATATCTTTTGCTGCCAAGAAGCAGGTCCATCAAACCCGCTATCTGCTTGCCGGCCTTGTCGATCTCAGACTTCAGGAATGGCTCGATCAGTACGATGTGCGATCCTGGCGCCTTATTCGGCGGCATTATAAGTTTCCGCCCAATCTGCATAATCTTCAGGATTGGCTTCGATCAGATCGTCGTTCGCGGGCTCCAGTGCGGCATGCAGGACGTCGGAAAACCATTCCTTCATGCAGGCTTTCGGAATGATCGCTGCCGAAGCCGCTCCTTTGGCGACGCCCTGGGCGCTGCGCACCTGCGCCCAAGGTGTTCCCGGAAGATGTGTAAACCCAATAAGGGCTCCCGGATCATATTGCCTATACGTCTTGAAGACCCGTGAGATCAAATCGAGAGTCAGACTGCCCAAGACAGTGAAATCGAGCGATTTTATTTCACTTCTCGGGATGCTGTGCGCTGAATATCGCAGCATCCTGTCATGAATCGTTTCGATGACAGGGCCATTTGCCCAAGCCTGGAAGTCTTCGTCGAAGAGCCTGTCTCCAGCAATCGCCAGATGCCAGCCTTCCAGAAAAAACAGAAGCTTCTGTACTTCGATATGTGTCAGTGGGCGCCCGGCGTCGTGTCCCAGCAACAGAAACCTGTCCACAACTGCATTGACATCGATCGGCATGGCGCTTCTCCCTCCGGCCTATGATCGGAAGCCAGTCCGGGTTTCAATCATAGGCGCTAAAGCTTTAAGAAACTTTGGAGAATGCGCGGCCAAGCACCCGTCTTAAAGCCCCCAGGGAACCTCCCGCTGTCCCTCATCCATCATCGTCCGGTACCGGGCGATGGCCCAGAGCGGGAAGATGGCGGGATAGCCGTGGTAGCGGAGATAGAAGACGCGGGGGAAGCCTACGGCGGTGAAGTCTTCCTCGTCCCACAGGCCGGCGGTGTTCTGGTTCTCGATCAGGAAGCGGACTCCGCGCGCGGTGGCGGGGTTGGCGACTTCGCCGGCCGCCATCAGGCCCAGCACCGCCCATGCAGTCTGGGACGGCGTGCTGGCGCAGCGGTCGTCGGCGATGCGGTCGGGCCAGTAGGAAACCCCTCCCTCGCCCCAGCCGCCGTCGGGGTTCTGGCGGTCGATCAGCCAGTCCACGGCGCGCCTGACCATGGGGTTGTCGGGGCGGATGCCGACGGCGTTGAGGCCGCATAGCGCCGACCATGTGCCGTAGATGTAGTTGGTGCCCCAGCGGCCGAACCAGGAGCCGTTCGGCTCCTGCTCGCGCCGCAGGAACTCCAGCCCGGATGCCACGGATTTGTGGTCGGCCTTGAAGCCGAGCTGCGCCAGCATTCCGATACATCGGGCGGTGACATCGACCGTCGGCGGGTCGAGCAAGGCGCCGTGGTCGGCGAACGGGATGTGGTTGAGGTAGTGGGCGCAGTTGTCGGCGTCGAAGGCGCCCCAGCCGCCGTTGGAGCTTTGCAGGCCCTCGATCCACTCGCGGCCGCGCTCGATCGGCTCCGCGAACTCTTCGGCGCCGCAGCGGTCGAGCGCCATCACGACGACGGCGGTGTCGTCGGTGTCGGGGTAGTGGGGATTGGCGTATTGGAAGGGCCAGCCGCCGGGGCGCACGTTGGGCCGGCGCCAGCTCCAGTCGCCCGGTTCGTCCAGGACCTGACGCTCGACCAGCCATGCGGAGGCGGCAAGCGCCGATTGGCGGGCTTCGGGGGTGCCGACCTCCGCCACGGCGTGGCAGGCCAGCGCCGTGTCCCAGACGGGCGACAGGCAGGGCTGGCACATGATCTCGCCGCCGTCCATCGGCAACAGCAGCTTGTCCATCGCGCGCCGCGCGGTGACGGCGTCGGGATGGTCTGCCGGGTAGCCCAGGCAGTCGTACATCATGATC
>DASQKT010000392.1:0-6213 GCA_035630415.1 Skermanella sp. | reverse complement strand
TCGGCGGCGGCGAGGCAACGGCCCTGGCGGTCGAGCGGATCGTCTGAAATCAATTCCGGGCGCGCCGCCGGTTGCCATTTCGACGGCGCGCCCGCAAAAACCGATAAAACCAAAAAGCCGATAAACCAGGGCGGGGAAACGATGCTGATTACTGAAGAGCAGGCCATGGTGCGCGACATGGCGCGCCAGTTCGCGGCTGAGCGGCTGGCTCCCTTCGCGGCCGAATGGGACCGGACGGCCAGCTTCCCGTCGGAAGCCCTCGCCGAGATGGGGCGCCTCGGCATGCTGCATGGTGATCCCAGAGGAATGGGACGGGGCCGGGGCCGACTATGTCTCCTACGCCCTGGCGCTGGAGGAGATCGCGGGCGGCGACGGCGCCGTATCCACGATCATGAGCGTCCACAACTCGGTCGGCTGCATGCCGATCCTGAGCTTCGGCACGACCGAACAGAAGGAGCGTTTCCTGCGCCCGATGGCGCGGGGCGAAAAGCTGGGCGCCTTCTGCCTGACCGAGCCGCAGGCCGGTTCCGACGCCGCCGCCATCCGCACCCGCGCGCGCCGCGACGGAAACCATTGGGTGCTCGACGGCACCAAGCAGTTCATCACCAACGGCAAGAACGGCCATGTCGCCATCGTCTTCGCCGTGACCGATCCCTCCGCCGGCAAGAAGGGCATCAGCGCCTTCATCGTGCCGACCGACACGCCCGGCTACCATGTCGCCCGGATCGAGCACAAGCTGGGTCAGCGCTGCTCCGACACCGCGCAGATCGTGCTGGACGGGTGCAGGCTGACCCCCGACCTGATGCTGGGAGAGGAGGGCAAGGGCTACAACATCGCGCTCGCCAACCTGGAAGGCGGCAGGATCGGCATCGCCGCCCAGTCCGTCGGCATGGCGCGCGGCGCTTTCCGGCATGCTCTCGCCTATGCCAGGGACCGCACCAGCATGGGCGTGCCGATCATCGAGCATCAGGCCGTTGCCTTCCGGCTGGCCGACATGGCGACCCGGATCGAAGCGGCGCACCATCTGGTCCTGCATGCCGCGTCGCTCCGCGATGCCGGTATCCCATGCCTGAAGGAAGCGGCGATGGCGAAGCTCAACGCATCGGAAATGGCCGAGCGGGTCTGTTCCGACGCCATCCAGATCCATGGCGGTTACGGCTACCTGGAGGATTTCCCGGTCGAGCGGATCTACCGCGACGTGCGCGTCTGCCAGATCTACGAGGGCACCAGCGATATCCAGCGTCTGATCATCAGCCGGAAGATTGCCGCCGGGGATTGAGCGGCCAAGGTCAAAAGGACGCAGGACGAAGCCCCCGACACCCTTTGCGCGATACCGCCCATTTGGTTTATCTACCACACGAGTCCGCGTTGAAATCTTTTCGCGCGGAAACCGTGCTTTTCCGGGACCAGGGCGTCGTGACACATATTCTTGCGGTCGAGGATGACGAACAGGTTCAGGAGCTGCTCTCCGATTACCTGAGCCATGAAGGCTTCCGGGTGACCATCGCCGCCACCGGCGCCGCCATGACGGCGGCTCTGGCGGCGGAGCCCGCCGACCTCATCCTGCTCGACCTGCGCCTCCCCGATGGCGATGGACTGGCGCTGGTGCGTCAGTTGCGCAGTGAAAGCCAGCTTCCGGTCATCATCCTGTCCGGCAAGGTGGAGGAGGTCGACCGCATCGTCGGCCTGGAACTGGGTGCCGACGATTACCTGACCAAGCCGTTCAACCCGCGTGAACTGCTCGCCCGGATCAAGGCCGTGCTTCGCCGGGCGGGGGAGGGCGGGGTGGCCCGCAGCACCGAGGGGCTGCGCGCGGTGGTCAGCTTCGCCGGATGGCAGTTCGACCTGACGGCCCAGCGTCTGCTCTCGTCCGATGGGCGGGACGTCGATCTGACCAAGGCGGAATACGCCCTGCTGGCCGCCTTCGTGAAGCAGCCGCAAAAGGTGCTGTCGCGGGACCAGCTTCTCGATCTCACCCGGATCGACGGAGCCGAGGTCTTCGACCGCAGCGTCGACGTGCTGATCCTGCGCCTGCGCCGCAAGATCGAGGTGAACCCCAAGGAACCTCAGATCATCAGGACGGAACGGGGCTTGGGCTATGTTTTCGATACCAGGGTGAAAGCGGTCTGAGCACGGTTGTTCCAGCCGGCTGTTCCCGTTAGGCTGCCTGCCAGCAAAACAGGCACGGTGAGGAAAGCCGCATGAGCGCGCCGCTGGATTTCTGGTTCGATTTCGCCTCGCCCTACGGTTATCTGGCATCGACCCGGATCGATGACATCGCGGCGCGGCACGGACGCACGGTTCGCTGGCGTCCGATCCTGCTCGGGGCGGTGTTCAAGGTCAGCGGCATGAAGCCCGTGATGGACCAGCCGCTGCGGGGCGAGTACCTCATCCACGATGTGCCGCGCTTCGCCCGCCTGCTCGGCGTTCCCCTGACCATGCCGGCAAAGGTGCCGCTCAACGGGCTGGCGGCGTGCCGGGCCTTCTGGTGGCTGGAGCCGTCGGACCCGTCGAAGGCGCATGCGCTGGCCAAGGCGATCTACCATGCGCATTGGGGTGAAGGGCGCGATGTCGCTGCCGCCGAACAGGTGGCGGAGGTCGCGGCACCCTTGGGAATCCCGGCTGCCGATCTGATTGCCGGCGTGCAGGAGCCGCTGGTCAAGGACCGCCTGCGGGCCGAAACGGACGAGGCGATTCGGCGCGGCGTTTTCGGTGCCCCCTTCATCCAGATCGACGGCGAGTCGTTCTGGGGCGCAGACCGGCTCGACCAGATCGACCAGTGGCTGGCGCGCGGCGGCTGGTGATTGCGTTTGACAGGGGCCGGCTTGCCGGATTCCGCGCCGCCGTATCGGACCTGTAGACCGGAACCGGCAGGCTCACCGGTTCCGGTCGTCTGGGCTCACAGCAGATCGAGCTTGTAGAGACCCTTCATCAGATAATCGTGAAGGTCGGCCTTCTCGGCCAGCGTATCGATGACCGTCAGGTTCGAGCTGCCGTCCGCCTGCGTCAGGGCCTTGTCCCATTCACCGGCGGAGAAATCGCCGCGGCCGACCCACATGACGGCGCGCAATTCGATCCTGGCGTCTTCGGTCAAATCGGCGATCATGCCGCGCAGCCGCTGATACTTGCCGCTGTCGTCCATTGCCTCGACTACTTCGAGACTGTCGAACGATGTGGGATTTCGCTCGCCCTGGGGGCGCGATACGTCCTCCAGGTCGGTCTGATAGGTCTTGTTCAGGATGTTGTCGCGGATGGCCCTGCACTCATTGGACAAATCGGCGATTTGCCTGATCTGATCGACGGTCAAGTGGTTCAGCATGGTATCCCCTGTGGCTGGGCAGGTGATGGCTCGGCAGGCGATGACTGGCATTGGCCAGGCTCGGTCGAACGCCAACAGGGCAGGTTGCGGGCGGTTCCGGTGCGGCGTGGTGCTGCATTGGATAGCGATCGTGATCGGTATAGAACTATACGATCATGAAGTAACAGGACCTTGCAGCCATCATGGCGGACCTTTTCCAAGATCCCGCGCGCGGCGAGAAAAGGCGGCGCTCCGGGTCCGTCAGCGGTTTCGACAACCGCCGCCGCGCCGGTCAGCACGGTTGGCTGAGCGCCGTCATTTTCACGGCCGTCCTGCTGGGACTGATCGCCCTGTCGATCAAGACGGTGGCGGGGGATCTGGCCTTCGTGCTCCTGGCGGCGGTCGCCGTCGTCGTCTATCTGGTCCACCGGCTGTTTCCGGGCGGTGAATTTTTCACGATAGCGCTTGCGAACTTCATCGGTATCTACGCCTCGATCTTCGTGCTGTTCATCGAAGGCAATTTCAAGGCGGTGACATCCCTGATGCAGGCCTGCGGCTTCATCCTGCCGCTCGCTGCGTTCGTCGGCGGAGCCTATTGGCGCCGCCATACGATCCGGACCATCGTGCTGACGGAGGACGTCCGGACGGGGCCGCGCTTCAACCGCATCTTCATATGGATACTTCCGGTCTTCGCCATTGGCGCCTTGACCTTTCTCATGCCGGTTCACGATATCGCGCCGACAGTGGTGACCGAACTGTTCTTCGTCGCGATGCTGGCGATTTCCGCCGTCGTCCTGCTCGTCAGCCGGGATATCTCGATCTTTCTGCTGGATACCGGGCTGCTGTTCGAAGGCTTCTTCCAGGCTGCCGCCCGGCTGGTGACGCCAGCCTTCGCCTTTCTGACCTTCTATTCGCTGCTCGTGATCGTCTTCGCATCGCTCTACACGATCCTGGACCGCTTCACCGATCCGCCCAACTTCATGATCGACGGGCGTCCGCGCGATATCACCTTTCCGGAAAGCCTTTATTTCTCCCTGGTGACGCTGAGCACGGTCGG
Source organism: Skermanella sp. (assembly GCA_035630415.1). Lineage (GTDB taxonomy): Bacteria > Pseudomonadota > Alphaproteobacteria > Azospirillales > Azospirillaceae > Skermanella. Next base: position 1,858 of record DASQKT010000392.1, on the reverse strand, counting down.
TTACGGCGACATTCAGCCGCATACCGGCTTCGCCCGCCTGATCACCGCGACCGAGATCCTGCTGGGCGTTCTGCTGCTGCTGTTCGGCTTCAGCGCCATCATCAGCCACCGCAGCGACTGGAAATCCCTTGACGATTGAAGGGGACGGCCAAATGCCGGGGGACCTGAAGCGGCGGACCGTCGAACTTTCCGCCGACCCGATATACGGCTTTTATCCGATTTGCCCGATAAGTTTTCTTAACGGAATCGCGCTAGCCTGATCTCAACTTCGATCCAAACGAGGCCCGTCCCCTTGGCGCGGGTTAACGGGACCCATGTCAAGATCCACAGAAGACGTCAAAAACTGGATGAACATGTTCCGCTGGATCGTCAAGCTGATCCGGGACGAGTTCGGCATCGACGAAAAAATTCTGGTCCGTACCGCGACGCTGGAAACCGACATGGGACTCAGCATCGAACAGGTCGAGCAGGTGCTGGAATACATCGCCGAGAGCTTCCAGATCAGTTTTCCGGAAAATACCTTGGACGAGATCGTCAAGCTGGAGGAGCTGTGCATGCTCGCCAGTTGGATGAAGGGCTTCTATAAGCGGCCGGAATTCATTTCGGACGGGTTCGAAGCCCAATGCCGTGGCATCAACGAGATCGCCGCTTGAGGCGCTCCCCGCCATCCGCCGGAGCCCGGCGACTGACGAACGATGTCATCGGATGTCGAAGAGTGACGCTCCCTTCTTTTTTTGCGCAAGCACTATAGCCGGTTAATCAGCGCCCCCTGTAACCCGCCTCCGGACATGCTATCTGCATCTGGCTTGAATTCCATATCGCCAGCATGCGGGGTCCTATGCCCATTCATCTCATCAAAATGGCCGTAGGTATCGGCGACCTCGACCATCTGACCGAAGTGCAGAAGGGACGGCATTTCGTCCGTGATGGCCGGACCGTGGTCCCCGGCTATACCCGCCGCAAGCCGCGCCGTCCCGACGAGGTCACGGATGGCGGCTCCATGTACTGGGTCATCAAGGGGCAGGTGCGTTGCCGCCAGCGAGTCCTCGATTTCGAACTGGTCGATGGCGAAGAGGGGGAGACGTGGTGCAGGATCATCATGGACCCGGAACTGATCCCGACGATGCCGCTGGCCAAGAAGCCCTTCCAGGGATGGCGCTATCTGGAACCGTCTGCCGCCCCGAGGGATCTGGACGATGCCAGTCCCGATGGCGAACTGCCGCCGCATATCCTGGCGGAATTGCGCGAACTCGGACTCGCCTGAAGCCGGCATGCAGCCTGGGCGATTTAACCGGACGGTCAAAAAAACTTCACCGGTATGAGTTTTTTCTGTTGCGAGCCTGAAATCATGGGGCTATACCCCGTCTCACCGAAGCGCTGGCGGCCAACGCCGCAGTAGCTGAGGGATCAGCCCACCGAGGATGGATCGCACGACGTGCTGAGGCGCGTCGAACTTTCGTCTTCGGGTTCACGGTTGAGTGCGGTTTCCCAACGGAAAGACCGCCCGGATCTTTGACAAGTTGATCGTTAGAGAGAAGGGATGCGCAGGCGGCGGCACGGTTTGGTGCGGTAAGAGGCACAAAATTGGGTCCGTCAGTCAGCACATCCTGGAAACTACGCAAGAATCACATGGTTCAAGCTTGGGTTTTGGGACTGTCTTGGATGACGGGTCCCGTTGAGCGGTTGTTTAGGGTCGGCGTCAGCCGGTCCGATGCGATCGTCTTCAACCTGAGAGTTTGATCCTGGCTCAGAACGAACGCTGGCGGCATGCCTAACACATGCAAGTCGAACGAGGTTTCCACTTCGGTGGTTGCCTAGTGGCGCACGGGTGAGTAACGCGTGGGAACCTGCCCTGTGG
>DASQKT010000391.1:0-17589 GCA_035630415.1 Skermanella sp. | reverse complement strand
GCAGCGCCGACGAGATCATGGAGGCGCAGGCGCGCCCGTCGTCTTCCGCCCTTCCCATTCCCGGCGACTGGAGCGAGATCCGGATCGACGGGCTAGAGTTCAGCCATGCGGGCCGGCGCGGGCACGCTCCCACCCTCAGCCCCACCCTCAGCGACGTATCCCTGACGCTGAAACGGGGTGGCCGCATCGCCTTCATCGGCGAAAGTGGATCGGGCAAAAGCACGCTGCTGCGCATCCTGGCCGGGCTGTACGAAGCCGACCGCGTCGCGATCGCCATCGACGGCGCCGGCAGGCCCGACCGCCGCGACCTCGCCCAGATAGCGACCCTGATCCCCCAGGACCCGGAAGTGTTCGAAGGCACGCTGACCCAGAACATCACCATGGGCATCGCATGGCCTCCCGAAGCAGTGGAGCGCGCCTGCGAGCTGGCCTGCCTCACTCCGGTGATCGCGCGCCTGCCGGCCGGCCTGAACAGCGAGATCACCGAGCGCGGCCTGAACATGTCGGGTGGCCAGAAGCAGCGGCTGGCGCTGGCGCGCGGCATCCTGGCGTCCCGCGACAGTTCCCTGATCATGCTGGACGAACCGACCAGCAGCATGGACCCGGCGACCGAAGCGCGCATCTACGACAACCTGCTGGCGGAGTTTCCCGATGCCTGCATCGCATCGTCGATCCACCGCCTGCACCTGCTGAACCGCTTCGACACCATCGTCTGGATGGCCGACGGCAAGGTCGTGGACATGGGATCGCTGGCGGAGCTGCTGAACCGCCAGCCGGCTTTCCGGACGCTCTGGCAGAACTACGCGGGCAGCCCGCCCGCCACTCAGACCGGACAGGGCGAATTGGTGCTGGCGGCGTGAAACCGCCCGCCACTGCCGCCCGAATGCCTGCCCCCGCACCTTTGGGGGTCGCGCCCCGGCATCCTGCAAGGCAGGATGCCGGCCGTGTCGTCCCCTAGATCGTAGCCGGAAGCGCTCCCTCCATCATGTTGCCGATCGTCCGCTCCATCTCGTCCCTTCTGATGGCCGTAGCATTGCTGATGCTGGGCAGCGGGATGCTCAGCACCATGATCGGCGTCAGGCTGTCGGGCGCCGGAGTCGGCGCCATCGCCATCGGCTTCGTGATGGCCGCCTACTACGCCGGGCTGACGGCGGGTTCGCTCTACGGCTACCGGATCATCGTCAAGGTCGGACACATCCGCGCTTTCGCCGCCTTCGCCTCGGTCTTCTCGGTCGCCACCCTGGGCCACGCGCTCCACATCGACCTCGTCCTCTGGGGTCTGCTCCGTCTGGCGGAAGGCTTCTGCATGGCCGGCCTGTTCATGTGCATCGAAAGCTGGCTGAACGAGCGCGCGACCGCCAGGACGCGCGGGCAGATGCTGTCGCTCTACATGATCACCCTCTACGGCGCCATGGCGGCCGGGCAGCAATTGCTGATGCTGGACGATCCCAGCGGCATGCTGCGCTTCATCGTCACCGCCATGCTGACGTCGCTGGCCCTGGTGCCGGTGGCGCTGACCCGCAAGGGACCGCCGGTCCTGCCCGACATAGCGTCGTTCGGCCTCCGCCGCCTGTACGAGGCGTCGCCGCTGGGCATCTTCGGGACCTTCGCCAGCGGCCTCGTCACCGGCGCCATCTATGGGCTGGCGCCCGTCTACGGCACGGAAGCCGGCTTCGGCAACGCCGGCACCGCCCTGTTCATGACCGTCATCATCCTGGGCGGCGTGGCGCTCCAGTGGCCGCTCGGCAAGCTGTCCGACCTGTTCGACCGCCGGTCCGTGATATTGGGCCTCTCGGCGGCCCTGGTGGCGGCAAGCCTGGGCATGGTCGCCGTCAGCGAAATGGCCGGCGACATGCAGGGACAAGCCGTCATGGTCGCCGTCGCGGCCTTGTTCGGCGGCCTGTCCTTCACGCTCTATCCCGTCTGCGTCGCCCACACCAACGACCACATCGACAAGTCCGAACTGGTGCAGGCCAGCGGCGGGCTGATCCTGTCCTATTCCGCCGGGGCAACGATCGGGCCGCTGGCCGGCTCCGCCGTCATGTCGGCGCTCGGCGGGCCGGGACTGTTCGTCTTTACCGCCGCCAGTGCCGCCTCGGCCGTCGTGTTCGGCCTCTACCGCATGATGAAGCGCCCGGCTCCGCCGGCGGAAGCCCAGGGTCCCTTCCGCAGCCTGCCGCGCACGACGCCGGTCGCCAGCCCGCTCGATCCGCGCGGCGAGGACGAACCGCAACTCTCGCTCGACCTGGAAAATGTATTCCCCCAAGGGCGTCACGCGGCCGAATAAAGTCGCGGCCACCCCATTGGTTCGATTGCCGGGGCGGGATATGCTGAGCCGCCGGCAAGCTTGGAAACCATCGATCGGGACAATCCGGTCCCGAGCCCTTCCCGTGATTAAAGTGGAGTTCAGTTCATGGCCGCTCGCGCGCTAACCTTCTTCAAAGGCCAGTGGCTCGAAGGCAACCCCGGCATCGTCGGTCCCATGAGCCATTGCATGTGGCTGTCGTCCGTCGTGTTCGACGGCGCCCGCGCCTTCGAAGGCGTGACGCCCGATCTCGATCTGCACTGCGAACGCGTGGTCGCCTCGGCCCATGCCCTGGGTCTCGCCCCCATGCTGACGGCAGGAGAGATCCTGGAGCTGGCGCTGGACGGCATCGGTCGGTTCCCCGCAGGCAGCGCCCTCTACATCCGGCCGATGTTCTTCGCTGAGGAAGGCTGGGTGATGCCGGACGCGGCAAGCACCGCCTTCTGCCTGACCATCCACGAATCCCCGATGCCTGCCGCCCAGGGCTTCACCGCCTGCCTGTCGAGCAAGCGCCGCCCGCTGCCCGGCACCGCCCCGACCGACGCCAAGGCGTCGGCCCTCTACCCGAACGCCGGGCTGGCGATCCGGGAGGCCATGGCGCGCGGCTTCGACAACGCGATCCTGCTGGACCCGCTCGGCAACGTCGCCGAATTCGCGACCGCCAACCTGTTCATCGCCAAGGAAGGCGCCGCCCACACCCCTGTCTGCAACGGCACCTTCCTGAACGGAATCACCCGCCGTCGCGTCATTGGATTGCTGCGCGACGCCGGCGTGCCCGTCTTTGAGCGCACCATCTCATGGGCCGAGGTGCTGGACGCCGACGAAGTCTTCTCAACCGGCAACTATTCCAAGGTGGTGCCGGTGACGAAGGTCGAGGACAGGACCTACCCCAACGGTCCCGTCGGCCGGCGTGCCCGTGGCCTCTACTGGGACTTCGCGCACCGGTGACAGGCTCGGCATCCACAAAACCTGCCCGCCCCGTCGTGCGCGATGGCCGCGACGATGACGCGGACCAGTTGATCGCGCTGATGGCCGCCGTCTTCGCCGAGTATCCCGGTTGCGTCCTGGACGTCGATGGCGAGGAACCGGACCTGCGCGCCATAGCCGCTTTCTACCGCGGATACGGCGGACGGTTCTGGGTCGCGGAACATCCCGGAGATGGACGCATCGTCGCCATGGTCGGCGGCCGTCCGCTGAACGGCGGCCCGCATTGGGAACTGAAGAAGCTTTATGTCGATAGCCGGTGCCGGGGCGCCGGCATCGGCCGGCTGATGGTCGGTCTGGTCGAGCAGGAAGCGGTCCGGCAAGGCGCTCCGGTCCTGGAACTGTGGAGCGACACCCGCTTCCTCGACGCCCACAGGCTCTACGAACGGCTGGGCTATGGTCGCCAGCCGAGCCTGAGGGAGCTCCACGACCTCAGCAACAGCGTCGAGTTCCATTACCTGAAGCGTCTGGAGACGCCGTGACCAACCCGATCTCCAAGGAAACCCGGTCGCTGGTCCGGATACTGGACCACCACGGCATCGATGCCGTACTCGACGTCGGCGCCAATGTGGGGCAATACGCGACCCGCCTGCGCCAGGGCGGCTGGGGCGGCAGGATCGTCTCGTTCGAGCCGCTGCCCGACGCCCACGCCGCCCTCGAACAAGCCGCAGCTCCCGACGCGCTGTGGGAAATAGCACCGCGAATGGCGCTTGGCGCCGTTGCCGGAACGGTGTCCCTCAACGTATCAGCCGAGTCAGACATGAGTTCCGCGCTGCCCTTCGTGCCCGAGATGGCCGATCTGCTGGACAGCGCCGCCTATACCGGTACAGTGACGGCGCCCCTGGCGCGTCTCGACGAGGTGTTCGGCGAGTATGCCGGCAATACCGGCCGGGTCCTGCTGAAGATCGATACCCAAGGCACGGAGGCCGCCGTGCTGGCAGGAGCGTCCGGAGTTCTGGACCGGATATATGGTATCCAGCTTGAACTCTCCATCGTGCCGGTTTATCAGGGCGAGCGGACCTATCTGGACATGATAGCTGCACTGGGAGAACTTGGTTTCCATCCAGCGCTCTTCATTCCGGGATATTTCAACCAGAGGTCGGCGCGGCTAATATCCATGGATGGCGTCTTTATCCGGGCTTGAGAAAATTTCACTTAATGATCTGTAAATGACTTCTCCGCCATATCTGTGGTTCCAGCCGTGCGGTATCCCGAAGATTCTCCCAGGGATGGTCGGAAGTGATCCGTGGCATTGAATTCTGTTTCGCGAAAGTGACGTCATGACGACGATCCTGATCATCGACGATAGCCAGCTCGCCCGTAACATGGTGTCGGGGATGGTGCGCGGCGCCCGGCCGGACTGGGAAATCGTGACGGCGAAGAACGCCGATGATGCACTGGAGAAGGTCAACGAATTCGTCCCCGATGTGGCGATCGTCGATTTCAACATGCCGGGCATGGACGGCCTGAACCTCTCGTGCGAGCTGCACCAGCGCTTTCCGGATCTCGACATCAGCATCCTGACCGCCAATGTCCAGGACAGCATCCGCCGCAAGGTGACCGACAAGGGTTTCCGCTTCGTCGAAAAGCCCATCACGCAGGACAAGATGCGTGAACTGCTGGCATCGATCGCGTGACAGCGGCCATGGAACTCTCCGGCGCGGAACGCGATGCCATCATCGAACTCTTCAATCTGGGCATGGGCAGGGCCGCCAGCGCCCTCGGTCAGATGGTCGATGCCGAAGTATCCCTGTCGGTGCCCAGCCTCGACATCATCCGCCGCACCAACGCGCCCGAACAGATCGGCTGCCCGGTAGGCCAGCGCATCTGCGCCGTCCGGCAGACCTTCGCGGGGCCGTTCGACGGTCAGGCAATGCTGATCTTTCCCGAGGGCAGCAGCCTCGAACTGGTGCGCCGGCTGCTTCCCGACAGCCCGCCCATCGGCGACATGACCGACCTGGAGGAGGAGGCGCTGACCGAAGTCGGCAACGTCATCCTCAATCACTGCCTTGCAAGCTTCGCCAACCTGCTGCATGCCGAAATACGGACGGAGATCCCGGTCTACCAGATCGGCCGGCCGGAAGAGATCGTCGGCTCATCCGGGGGATCGAGCACCAACGCCTATGTCCTGCTGATCCGGGTCGATTTCGGCCTCCTCGCGAAACGTATCGAAGGACATGTCCTGTTCCTTCAGGACATCGCCTCTATCCAGGCATTCCAGGCAGCCATCCGGGCGTTCCTGGCAAGCATGGAACCGTGAAGGGCCGGGGTCATAAGTCGCCATGTCATCCCCTGCCGCCCCTTGCTGTCCCCCCGATCTTTCCAGCCTGATCGTCCATAACAGCGATTTCGGCCTTCTGGTGCTGGATCGGGACGAAAAGGTCGTGGTGTGGAACCGCTGGCTGGCCGTTCATTCCGGGATCGACGAAACGGCGGCCCAGGGCCAAGCCTTGACGGCGCTCTGGCCGGGGCTGGCCAATACTCGGGTAGCGCACGCGGTCGCGGAAGCGTTGCACCATGGGCGTGCCGGCTTCATCTCGCACGCCTTCAACCCGATGCCGTTCCCCCTGCGGGCACTCGCCGGCGACGGCTTCGGCGATCCGATCGACCAGCTCGTGCTGGTCCGCGCATTGGACAGCGCCGATGGGCAGCGCCTGTGCCTCGTCCAGATCGAGAACATCTCCAGCGCCGTCCGCCGCGAAAGGCATCTTCGCGGTCAGATCCGGGAGCTTCAGGAAACCAAGGCGCGGCTCGAGCAGCAGGGCCGGGACATGGAGGAGATGACCCTCCGGCTGCGCTCCGCGCGCGACGAGGCGGAACGGGCCAACCGCGCCAAGTCCGAGTTCCTCGCCAATATGAGCCACGAGCTGCGGACGCCGCTCAACGCCATCATCGGATTTTCCGAAATGTTGGAGTCCGGCTATGGCGGCGCTCTGAGCGAACGTCAGGCCAGCTACACCAAGGACATCCACGACAGCGGCCAGCACCTGCTCCAGATCATCAACAACGTGCTCGACATGTCCAAGGTCGAAGCCGGGCAGTACCAGCTGTATGAAACCGCCGTCGATCTCCGCGACGTGGCGCGCGCCTCGATCGCCATCCTCAGCGGCCGGGCGCGGGAACAGGGGCTTTCGCTGGAACTGGCGATCGATCCCACGCTGCCCTGCGTCATGGCGGACGAACGCACGCTGCGGCAGGTGCTCCTCAACCTGCTGTCCAACGCCGTCAAGTTCACTCCCCATGGCGGCAGGGTCACGGTCACCGGCAGCGTTCAGCCGAACGGCGATCTGGCGCTCCATGTCCAGGACACCGGCATCGGCATCGCGGCCGAAGCGCTCGATCTGGTGATGGAGCCGTTCAGGCAGGCCAATGGCAGTTTCAGCCGCGAATACGAAGGCACCGGCCTCGGCCTGACCATCAGCAAGAATTTCGTCGAACTGCATGGCGGCAGACTGGCGATCGAGAGCGAAGTCGGCGTCGGCACGATGGTCAGCGTCATCCTGCCGGCGTTCCGGGTGATGCACCCGGCCTGAACCTGCCCCGGAACCCGCGGAAGCTGAACGCACGGAAGCGCGATCTTCGCGTTCGTTTGGAGCGGAAATCCGTTTTCGCTTGTTAGGAGTGGTATCCTCAACCCAGTGGAGGCCACCCATGACGCCGACCCCACAGCCGCTTCCGCCGGATGGCGCACCGAGCCCGAATGAGGATCTTCCCGATCCCGGTCCTCCATCCGTGCCGGAGGTCCCCGATTCCGACCTGACGCCCCGCCGAAACCCCATACCGACGGAGTGACGCCATGGCCGCGCCCGAAAAACAAGTGAACCAGACCGAATCCCGCCAAGCGACCAAGGAAGGCGTAGGCCGCTACGTGCTGACCATCTCCTTCGCGCTGGCCGCCGTCGCCCTCGTGATCGCCTTCTTCGTCGTCACCTGATCTCCGGCACCTGATCGCTGGCGCCCTCTCCCCCGAAACGGGGAGAGGGCCGGAAGAGGTCTAGTCCGATCTGGCTCAGACGCTTTGATCGCGGGTGAAGGGCAGGTTCCTCACCCGCCGCCCGGTGGCGGCGAAGACGGCGTTAGCGACCGCCGGTCCGATCGGCGGCACGCCCGGTTCTCCGACACCGGTGGGTGCTTCGGTCGATGGCACGATATGAACCTCGACCCTGGGCATTTCCTCGATCCGCAGCACGCGATAATCGTGGAAATTGGACTGCTGGACCTCGCCCTTGTCCAGCGTCACCTCGCCGTAAAGCACGCCTCCCAACCCGAACCCGATACCGCCTTCCATCTGTGCCCGGATGACATCCGGATTGATGGCGCGTCCGCAATCGACTGCGCAGACCACTCTATCCACCTTGACCGAGCCGTCCGGCTGCATCGTGATCTCGGCCACCTGCGCCACGAAGGTCGAGAAGGATTCATGCACGGCGATGCCGCGCGCCTTCCCCTCCGGCAACTTGGTACCCCAGCCGGCCTTCTCGGCGGCGAGTTCCAGGACAGCCTTATGACGCGGATGATGGGTCAGAAGCGAACGACGATATTCCACCGGGTCCTTGCCCGCCGCATGGGCCAGTTCATCGATGAAGACCTCCGTCGAATAGGCAGTGTGGGTGCTGCCGACCGCCCGCCACCACAGCACCGGCACGCCGACCTTCGTCGTGTGCAGATCGACCGCGAGGTTGGGGATGTCATAGGGCAGATTGGCGGCTCCCTCGACCGAGGTCACGTCCACCCCGTCCTTGACCATGACGGGTTCGAACGGCGTTCCGCCCAGGATCGACTGACCGACGATGCGATGCTGCCACGCGACCGGCTTGCCTTCCGCATCCAGGCCGGCGGTCAGCGTGTGATAGTACATCGGCCGGTAACGGCCGCCCCGGATGTCGTCCTCCCGCGTCCAGACCAGCTTGACCGGCGTTCCCCGGTCCAGCGCCTTAGCGATGTGGACAGCCTCCACGATATAGTCGGACGCCGCATTGGCGCGCCGGCCGAAGCTGCCGCCCGCCAGCAGCGTATTGATCCTGACCTGATCCGGCTTCAGACCGGCCGCCGCCGCCGCGTTGCCCTGATCGATGGTCTGGAACTGATCGCCGGCCCAGATCTCGCACCGGTCGGCGTCCAGCCGGACGACGCAGTCCAACGGCTCCATCGGAGCATGGGCAAGATAGGGGAACTCGAAGGCCGCCGTGATGGTCTTCGCGGCGCCGGCCAGAGCCTTCGCCGCGTCGCCCTCCTTGCGCGCGGAGGCTCCCGGCTTCTGCGCCGGGGCCTTGTACTCCGCCATCAGTTCGGCGGTGCCGCGTGTTTCGGCGGCAGCTTCGTCCCACTGGACTTTCAGCGCCTCGCGCCCCTTGGTCGCCGCCCAGAAATTGCCGGCGACAACCGCCACGCCGGACGGTACCTGCACGACCTTGACCACTCCCGACACGGCCCTGGCCGCAGCGGCATCCACGGACTTGACGGTGGCGCCGAATACCGGCGGACGGGCAATGACCGCCGTCAGCATGCCCGGCAAGCGGACATCCAGGGCAAACTGCGCCGTCCCGTTGGCCTTCGACTTGGAATCGACGCGCGGGACCGATGTCCCGATCAGCGTGAACTTGGCAGGGTCCTTCAGGGGCACGTCCGACGGCACCGGCAGGCCGGCGGCCTTGCCGGCCAGCTCGCCGAACGTGGCCTTTCGTCCCGACGCCACATGGAAGACGACGCCCTTCTCCACCGTGATACCGGCGCGGTCCACACCCCAGTCCTTCGCCGCCGCCTCGACCAGCAGGGCTCGCGCGGTGGCTCCGGCTTTCCGGAGCTGGTCGTAGGAATTGGCGATGGAGGAACTGCCGCCGGTTCCCTGCACGGGACCGAACTGCAAGTTGTTGTAGAGCGAGGCGTCGGCCGGCGCACCCTCGACGCGGATCTGTGCCCAGTCGGCGTCCAGTTCCTCCGCAACGATGGTGGCGAGGCCGGTATAGACGCCCTGCCCCATTTCCAGGTGTTTCGACAGCACGGTCACCGTGTTGTCGGCGCCGATCCGCACGAAGGCGTTAGGCGCCAGCGCGCCATCGGCCGCATAGGCGGATGACGCAAATTTCGGAACGCCGGCGTTCCAGCGGAAACCGACGGTCAGCGCCGTGGCGGCGGCGGCGCCTCCCTGGAGAAAACGGCGCCGGCTAGTCCGGGGATCGATCGCGAAGTTCTTCAGCATGGCTCAGCCCTCCATCGTCGTGGCGGCGGCATGGATGGCGGACCGGATGCGGACATAGGTCGCGCACCGGCAGATGTTTCCGCTCATGGCGGAATTGATGTCGTCGTCGGTGGGTTTTGGCGTCTGCTCCAGCAGCGCCACCGCCGACATGATCTGACCGGACTGGCAATAGCCGCATTGCGGCACGTCGATCCTTTGCCAAGCCGCCTGAACGGCCGCAGCCGCCTTGCCGGAAATCCCCTCGATCGTCGTGACCGACTGCCCCTCGACGCTGCTGACCGGCGTCGAGCACGAGCGCACCGGCTGGCCTTCCAGATGCACGGTACAGGCGCCGCATTGGGCAGCGCCGCACCCGAACTTCGTTCCGGTCAAGCCGGCGAACTCCCGGACCGCCCACAGCAGCGGCATTTCCGGGTCCACATCCAAGCTGACCGGCTGCCCGTTCAAAACGAATGAAACCGCCATTGCTCACTCCCTGCCTCGATTTGCAATCGTCGTGTACGAAAGCTATCGATCGTCGGCAGTGCGCACCGTCACTGCACGATCACATCAGAGGTGATAATGGAGGACTGCCATTGCGCCAAAATAGTCTATTCCAACGGTCAACATCTTGCGCACGGTGCTTCAGGACCTGGACGGCGACGCCCTGGAACAGGCGTTCCGCCGGCACGCCGAGGGCCTGATGGCGAAGACCGATGACCGGATGCCGGTCATCGCGCTCGGCGGCAAGACCCTGAAGGGCAGCTTCGACCACCTCAACGACCGCAAGGCGGCCCAGGCGCTGAGCGCCTTCGCCTCCGAGGCGGCGATCCTGCTGGCGCACAGCGAAATCGACGTCAAGAGCAACGAGATCCCCGCCGCCCAGCGGATGATCGCCGAGCTGGGCCTGACCGGCGTGCTGTTCACCGCCGACGCCCTCCATTGTCAAAAAAAACCTTTGAGGCGGCCCGCGACAGCGGCAACGCCCTGCTCGCCCAGGTCAAGGCCAATCAGCCGACCCTGCTGGCCACGCTCGAGGGCATCGCCGCCACCCAGTCTCCGGCCGACAGCTACAAAAGCGTCGATCCCAGGAGCCATGGCCGCCAGGAGACCCGCGAAGTCGAGACCTTCGACGTCCAGGGCAAACTCGACGCCGAGTGGGATGAACCGCGCCGAGTTTTTCAGGGACCGGTTTGGCACGGTTCAAGGGACCATCCACACACGACAGAACCCATGAAATCCGGGGTCTGGTGATCTTCGACCATCGTCTCAATCATGTTGCTTCGAGACCACGTTCAAAGCCAGGTCTCTGCGAAACCGATCGGAAAGCATTTCAGGATCGTAGGACTCGCCCGCCTCCGGCAGCAGCACATCGAACCAGAACGAACTGCCTTTGCCCAAGCTACTCTGAAAGCCCATCCGACCGCCCATCGCTTCGATGATGCGCAGGCATACGGGCAATCCAAGCCCTCTTTTGGTGTGACGCCGCAACACCGCCATATTGACCAGGGGAAGGTTTTCGAAAAGCTTTGGATGACGGTCCGAAGAAATGCCGACGCCGCTGTCGGAAACGGTAAAGCGGATACTCCCGCTCCCGTCCGGACACGGCGCGACCACTATCTGGACAAAGCCCCGCTCGGTGAACTTGACCGCGTTACCCAGCAGAATCACCAGCGCCTGATGGATGCGGTGGGGATCTCCACGGACGAAAATCGGTACGTTTTCGTCGATTTCGACCGCGAACTCGATCTCTTTGGCGCTGGCCTCCTGCTCGAACATTGCGAAGCACCCACCGATCACGCCATACAGAAGGAACGGCTTGTCCTGGATCGAGACGCGCCCGGCGCTGATGCCCGAAACATCGGCTAGACCGTCCAGGAGGCTGAGTACGGTTCCCCCCACCTCCTTCAGGACCTCGACGTAGCGCCGCTGTTCTTCCGTCAGCCTGGTCTCCAGCAGGAGGTCGCCGAGCCCCAGGATCGTGTTCAACGGCGTGCGGATCTCCTGGCTCAAGATCGGGAAAAATTCGGACTCAGTCACGGCGTCGCCAGTCGGCGATGCCGACTCACCGTCACCGGATGCCGGGGAGTGCAGACGATCGAAGTTGTTCTTCGGCCCGTTATCAGCCATGAGGCGTGCTCCTCGCGATGGTGATCAGGTCGCAGCCAATGGACTGGAGCGATGCGATCTCCGTGGCTCCGGGAACATTGGTCACCAAGGCACGGCATTTGTGCAGATGGAACATTTCGATCGATTTGCGTATTTCTCCCCATTCGCCCGGTTCGATACGTTCGACCCCGTGATAGTTCCACGAAACCATGGAGGGCCTGTAACGGGTGAAGTCGACGCGTCGATGGTCGAGCCGGCGCAATTGAAGGATCACACCCCTGCAGAACAGGCGCAGCATGTTCGTGAACTGCTCCAGCCGTGCATGGGCCGTATCGGTCGGGATGTCCGTAATTTCCAGGAACAGCCGCTTCCTGATCGCAGGCGACAGGGAACGGCAGATCCCCATATAGCCCTGTAGAGCCTGCCGGTTGACAAGTGTCCGAAGCCGGACCGGTACGACGTAGGCGGGACCGCCGCCATTCTCGACCTCCCGAGCCACGGCCTCGGCCACCCGGAACAGAAGGATGCCGTCGGTTTCGCCGCAGATGCGGTCGTTATCCTGAAATGCCGTTTCAACGCGGTTGAGCTTCATGGCGGTTTCCGGATCGAGACGGGCAAGCTTGAGCGGAGCCGGTTGCCTCCCCGCGGTCAGGATCGGTATCGTCGTCAAGCCGGCGTTCTCCATCGCCTCGCGCAGGATGTGCATGTGGCTCTGGCGGATCATGTCGCCGGTCTGTGCCAGCCTCTGGGATATCGCATCCATGACGCTGCCGGGACTGACGTCCGGGTTGGGAAATTCGATCGTCGCGACTTCCATGACCGTGCTGGCGGCCGACGGATCGTCGGTCACCCCAATGATCTTCTCCCGGATCTCCTGCGCGATCAGATCGGCCTTGAGCACCGCCGCTCGCTCGTCAAGCCTGCCGAAGCAGATCGTGAACGTCGAGTCGCCGGACAGGGTGAAGACATCCTCGGGGGCGAGGCGCCGTTCGATCGTGCGCCGGGCCAGCATGACCACCTTCGACGCCATGGCGGGCCAGCGGTCGCCGAGTTGCGCCTTGATGCTTTCCAAGCCGACCAACTGTACGTGGCCGGCCACGACTTTCGTCGACTTCGTTTCCCGCAAGTGCGTTTGGGTCGCCCGGCTGAAATCCGCTGCCGACAGGCATGCCGCGGGTCTGGGATCTTCCGTCCGGGCGCCATTTCGTTCACTGCCGCCGGGCAGGTTTTCGGCATTGGCCGTCCCGACGACGGACGGCACGGTATCGGCAGCCGGCGTCTTCAACTCCAGGATCCGGTAGGCCCTGGCCTCCGATACCGGCACCGTAGCCACGCGAACCGCGACCCGGACCGTCTTGCGGTCACGCGTCGCAAGGGTGAGAGCCTTCGGCACCGTGGCACCGTCGAAAGCCGCACCAATCAGAATCTTGCTGAAAGATCGTCCGATCAAGCTGGCTTCACTCCAGCCGAACACCGATTCGAAACAGGGATTCACAAGAATGAAGCTGCCGCGCTCATCGATGACGCAGACTGGGACCTCCATGAAAGTGAGCAGAGTGGCAAGCAGCCGCTCGTAAAGACTCCGATGCTGGTCAGCGCGCCGGTACCGTGTCACTTCCCGCTGGATCGAGAAGAACCTTCCGTCGGCCGCTGGGCCAACTGGCTGAATGTTGAGATCCACCCAATAGACCGACCCATCCTTCCGCCGGTTGGCAAGTTCCGCCTTGATCGGTTCGCCGGTCCTCACCGCATCGCGAATTCGGTCAAGCACCGTTCGATCGGTTTCCGGTCCTTGCAGGAACTTGAAGGACTGGCCGACCATTTCGTTCAGGCCATAACCGCACATGTCGCAGAAAGCCTGGTTGGCATGGACGATCCTGGGCAAGCCGGCATTGTCCAGTCCCGCGAATACGACGGCGTCCGCCGCACCTTCAAGCGCGCCCTGCAGCAACTTGCAATCGCCTCTGGAGTCCGGCAGATCAGGTCCAGCCCTTCGATCCACATGCATGGGTGCTACCGTCAATCATTGAACAGGGATCAGGTGAGCTGCTTCGCGAAGACACGGTGTCCAGCTTCGCTTGCGACAAGGACTACGTCCCATCCGCCCCAAGCAGAGCGTCGACGGTGGCAATCACCTCATCCACGGAAAACGGTTTGCGCAGGACCGCATGGGCACCAAACATTTCGGCATGGGGAAGGAAGTCGGAGGTTCCAAAGCGCCCACCACCGGAGATCGCAATGATCGGCAACTCCGGATAGTCCCGATGCAATTCCCTGATGGTTTCGATGCCTTCCTTGGTCGGCATCAGAATATCGCAGATAACAAGATTCGGGAGACTTTCAGAAATCTTCTCGATACCTACAGCACCGTTACTGGCTTCTATGACAGTATACCCGATACTTGTCAAAATCCGCCGCAAGGTTCCACGAACTATTTTTTCATCATCTATTACTAAGATAGTTTTCATTTCCATGTCGCTTCCTCTCCATGCCGCAAGCAGCACTTTAAGTCGGTTTGTTTTAAGATATTATCGATTATTCTTGTAGTTGATATACGACTTTCGGTCGCAACCAACATTCCCAATATATCTTTGAGCTGTATGACATAGGCATAGCCTCACCGTTCCGAACATGGGTCAAGCCAGACAATCCCCCTTGGCCGGCTTTTCCGTCGGTGGAGAATCTTCGGAGGCAGGCAGGGAAACCTCGAAGACCGAGCCGGCGCCTGGACGGCTCCGAACATCGATCATGCCGCCATGCGCGCTCACGATGCCATGGACGATGGCCAAGCCCAGACCGGTCCCTTCGCCAACCGGCTTCGTCGTGAAGAATGGCTCGAAGACACGAACCAGGATGGGTTCATCCATGCCGGGACCGGTATCCTCGACCCCCAGCCGAATGAAACCTGCGTCTCTGTCGAGGGTAATGGTGATCGCCCCGGACACGTTGCCTATCGCCTGGGCGGCGTTGGTCACCAAATTGACGACAACCTGATGAATTTGCGAAGGATCCGCCAGAACGGTCATTCCCAAAACCGGCCGGTACCGCAAATCGATCGTTACCGGCAGGATGCGGCGCATCATTTCCTGAACGCTTCGCACGACTTCACCAATATCGATTGTCCGCCGGTTGGGCACCTCCTGACGGCTGAAGGCCAGGATCTGGCGCACGAGATCGCGCGCTCGGGCGGCTCCTTCCACCACCATCTGGAGATCCTCGCGGTCAGCGCTGTCTTCCGGCTGTTCCCTCAGCAAAGCCTCCGTCATCGCAAGGACGGGAACAAGCGCGTTGTTCAGATCATGGGCGATGCCGCTGGCCAGTGTTCCGAGCGCTTCCATTTTCTGGACCTGAAGCAGTTGGCGTTCCAGTTCATGGCGTCGCGCTTCCTCGATCCTCGCCTCGGTCACGTCCTGAAGCATGCCGACCACGCCGACAATTTCACCGCGATCGGAAACCTGCGGCTCCGCCTCGCACCAGCATATCCGGCGGGTGCCGTCAGGACGGGTGATGTTTATCTCGATGCCGTCAGGCGTCCCCCCGGCGGTTACTTCCGCCAGCATCGGGAGCAGCAAGTCGCGCGTGTCTTCATCGATAAGGGCGAGAACACTCTCGGTCGAAGGCTTGAACGTCTCGGGCTGACCAAAGATGAGATACATTCCGGCTGACCAGAGAATATTGCCGGAGCCGATTTCCAACTCCCAGCTTCCGGTGCGGGCAAGCGCCTGTGCCTGGGTCAGGTGCCGCTCGCTCCGCAACAGGCGCTCTCCGGTTGCCCGCAGCGTTTCCTCCATCGCCTTGCGCTCGGTGATGTCATGGAAGGTGGTCACTACGAGCCACGGCTTTCCATCGCTATCCCCGACCGGTGCCGAGTTGACCGACAGGACCGTTACGGGACCTTCGAGGCTGCGGCGGTACAGCATCTCCTTGCCCTGTACCGCCTCGCCATGGAGGAGCGCCCGGACCGTCGGATATTCGTCCGAACGGTAAGGTGTGCCATCGGCGTGGATTGCGCCAAGGTCGGCATATGTGTGCCGGACGTTGCCGCCCGGCTCAGGCGGCCTGCTAAGCAGGCGTTTGGCCTCGGCGTTGTGAAGCAGGGAATTGCCGGTAGCTGCCGCTGTGACCGTCACCCCGGTCGGCAGGTAGTCGATGATGGCATGCAGGAGCCGGCGCTCGGTCTTGAGTTCGGCGGTAAGCCGCTCCTGCGACATTTCCGCAATCTTGCGCTCGGTAATGTCGAATACCGTTCCGACATGACCGAGAAAGACATTGCCTGGACTGAAGCGCGGCGCGCCCGCGCTGATCACCCACCCGAAGCCTCCCTCCTTTCGACGAAGGCGATATTCGTAGCGGTATTCCACGCCTCGCTTATTGGCGTCGCCGAAAACGGCGATGGTACGGTCCCGGTCCTCGTCATGCACACAGTCCAACCATCCGTGACCGAGCGCTTCGCCCGGTTCCTGCCCCGTCAGATCGGTCCATCGCCGGTTGAGATAGGAGGCGGCGCCGTCGGCCTCCGTGACCCATATGACCATTGGCGCGTGATCCGACATGTTGCGGAACCGCTGTTCACTTTCGCGAAGAGCTTCCTCCGCGCGATCACGGCGACTGCGCCATATTGACGACAGCAAAATCGGCAGGATGATCACGAGACCAACCGGCAGCAACGCCCACGCCGTCATTCTGCCTTTCCTTTCTTTTCTGGATCGATTCGATAGGCCTGCAAGTACGATTTCATCCAAGATCCGCTAAGCTTCCATTACCTGGAAGCTGACTTCGAAGATCTGGATAGCATGTCGATTTGAATTTCCACGTTCCGCCGGCTACATCGACCTTGACCGCACTTACCTCAGCCTTGACAGCACTCACATCGGCCTTGGTAGCCGCCTGATCGTCCAGATATTCCGCCAACGCATCCACCTGCTCATGGGTGAACCCGGCCCGTTCAAGCTTGAGAATTGCCGTCGCACCCATCATGAATCCGCGCCGATCGCAGTTCCGCAGCCGAAGCCACGCAGCGATCATGCCAAATTTTCGCTAACAGCAACCCACTGCACTCATCCGCAATCGGGCAGTCTCCTGCGGCTCCTCGTCACTCTCCCGCCCGCCGCCGCCCGAAATGGACGAAGTCGGATGCCTCGTGCGGCGGGCACAGCAGGTCCTTGATCGGGATGCACAGCAGGTCACGCTCGGACTCGTCCGCCGCTTCCAGCAGCTTGGCGCAACGGTCCTGCCAGGGAGCCTCCAAGGCGACCAGTCCCTTGACCGTCCCGCGAAGGCCGATGCCCAGCCCCTTCAGCAAGTCGTACAGGGTCGAGGAACTGAGATCGCGGGTCGTGACCCAAGCCCCCTGACTGGTGCGGGCAACCCAATGGCTACCCCTCATCTGCTCCAGCATGCCGTCGATGATGGCGCCGCCGACCGGCACGCGGCCGATCAGCGTATGACGCCGCATGCCGACGCCGAGATGGCTGGCGCGGAGCAGCTCCGCCAGGATGGCAAGGGCGACGGCAACCCGCTGGGCCGGCAGAAGCCCTTCAGGGCCGATCCGGGAGATCTTTCCGGCTCGCCACTCCGGCAGGGCCGCCGCGACCTCGGCCCCGATCAGCACGGTGGACCATGCGATATAAAGCCACAGCAGGAATATCGGGATACTCGACAGCGCGCCGTAAATGGTCCGGTAGGCCGGGAACTGTGTGATGTACCAGCCGAACCCGTATTTCGAAAATTCCAGCAGCACGCCTGCGGTCAGGGCGCCGATCACGGCGTCCTGCCAGCGCACGGCACGGTTGGGGATCAGCAGGTAGATCAGGGTAAAGGCGATCCATTCGAACACGCCCGGCAACATCAGACGCCACGCACGGAAGGTATCGGCTTCCGGGTTGAGTTGGAAGACCGCCAGCAGGTAGGTGGAAAGCGACAAGCTGGCGCCGAACAGCAGCGGCGTCAGGGTCAGGATCGCCCAGAAGGCCAGCAGGCGCGTGACCAGCGAGCGCGGCTCGGAAACCCGCCA
>DASQKT010000390.1:0-9252 GCA_035630415.1 Skermanella sp. | reverse complement strand
GTGACGGTCACCTCGTACCAGCGCATGCCCTGGACGCCAGTGACGACGCCGATCACCTTCTCCTCGTCCTCCAGAATCGGCCCCTGCTCGATATGCAGCTCGAAGAAAGCGCCCAGCTTGTGGTCGCCCGCCTTCTCGGTTCCGCGATAGCCGATCCGATCCAGTTCCTCGCCGAAGCTCTTGCCCTCGCGATCCTTGCGGCTGTCGGCATAGTCGCGCGTGAACACCCCGGCGAACACGCCGGACGCCAGCATGGCCGGCGCGAAGCGGGAGCCTTCCTCGTTGGTCCAGTCGATCACCTCGATCGGCGCATTGGTCTCATACCCGGTGTCCTTCAGCGTCCGCAGGACTTCAAGCCCGGACAGCACGCCCAGGATACCGTCGAACTTGCCGCCAGTCGGCTGGGTATCCAGATGGCTGCCCATCGCGATGGGCGGCAGTGAATTGTCCTTGCCGGGCCGGCGGGCGAAGATGTTGCCCATCTCGTCCACGGTGACCGTGCAGCCGGCTTCCTCGCACTGCGCCACGAACCAGTCCCGCACCTGCCGGTCCAGATCGGTCAGCGTCAGCCGGCAAACGCCGCCCTTCGCCGTGCCACCGATCTGCGCCGTTTCCATGATGCTGTCCCACAGCCGCTGCGCATTGATCTGAAGGTTATGCATGATCTTCCCTGTCAGGCGTGCTTATCGTTTCTTCGTAGCAAGGAGGGTGCCATGGCGGACCCTCGGGAGGTTTCAGGTGTCAGGATCAATTCGAAGGTGGCGGCGAGAACATCTCGTCAAGCGTCCTGCCCTCGCCCAGCGCACATATCCATCCCTCGAGTTCATCCTGACTCGCGTCCATGATCCTCTGCCTGTACGTCTCGGCGACAGGACCGAATCGCCGGGTCATCCCACGAAGAATCGCTTCGGCAAACAGGTCGGCGACACTTCGATCGACCAGCGACATGAGGCGCTCCGCCTTGTTCGGCGTGACTTCAGTCAACATTTCGCGTAGCACTCCCTTTTTCAGCCCATTGGGTTCCATCATCACAAAACGGACAAGCACCACAATCTCGTCGTCCAACTCCTCCGCCAAAGCCTCCCGGATCAGCATCTTCAGGATCTCACGGACATCGCCATCGCACGCACCGTATTTGAGAACCTTGAAGCCGAACCGCAGCACCCGGTGCCTCGACAGGAATCCGCTATCCGTCTGGCTGAGATCAAGCAGAGTATAGCGCAATTCGGGCAACCAGGGGCGTATCTCGTCGTCGTCCCCGCCCTCCGTAGCACCTGCCAGGGTCAGCGGTACGTTCCATCTCTCCTCGCCATTGTAGACGACGATCGAGAACAGGGCCGGAAGCTTCCGCAGACGCCCGTTCCCGTCGCGCCCCTCTCGCTTGTCCCACCATTGCAGGATCTGGGCATCATATCCCAGAAGCTGAAGCGCGGTCCGCTGGTCGGGCGAAGACTTGTGCTCGACCAGCGTATAGACCAGGACCGGCTGCCCCTCCCTCGTACGCGTCCGGTAGAGCCGGTCGGGCCGGCGCTCCTCCAACTCGTCGGAGATGAAGGAGGTCGGCAGAGACTCAGGCTCCTCGTCCACCAGCCGCCCGGCAATCGCCGTCGGCAGCCGCTCACGGAGCAGAGCCAGCGCGGTCCCCGGCTGATCGAGCAGGCGCTTGAAGTAGGCGTCGTGGCGGTGGAACAGACGGGTGGGCACAGCGGGTTCGATTCAGGAACGGGAATGACCGCTCCGTCATGGCACATATCGAACGGGGTAGCCACGCCTGCCCGCACACGATGGAAATCCGCCGCACCCGCGTCTTACTCCGCCGCTTCGCGCCGCATCGGGTTGTTCGGGTGCTCCTTCCACGTCATATACGAAGAGCCGTCATCCAGCCGCTCCATCGTGATGCAGTCCTCCACCGGACAGACATGCATGCACAGGTTACAGCCGACACATTCCTCCTCGATCACCTCGTAGCGCCGTCCGCCATCGATCCTGAGCGCCGCGATCGACTGGTGCGACGTGTCCTCACAGGCGATGTGGCACAAGCCGCACTTGATGCAGGTGTCCTGGTCGATCTTCGCCACGATCTTGTAGTTGAGGTTCAGGTCTTCCCAGTGGACGTAGTTGGGGATCGCCATGCCGGTGAACGCCTTGACGTCCGCGAAACCCTTGCCGTCCATCCAGTTGCTCAGTCCGTCGGCCATCTCCTCGACGATCCGGAAACCGTGATGCATCGCGGCGGTGCAGACCTGCACCGTGCTGGCGCCGAGGCTGATGAACTCCGCCGCGTCCCGCCAGTTGGAAATACCGCCGATGCCGCTGATCGCCATGCCCTGGCACTCGGGATCGCGGGCGATGTCCGCCACCATCCGCATCGCGATCGGCTTGACCGCCGGCCCGCAGTAGCCGCCATGGGTGCCCTTGCCATCGACCACCGGTGTCGGCGCCATCACGTCGAGATCTACCGACATGATCGACTGGATCGTGTTGATCAGCGAGACCGCATCCGCTCCACCGCGCTTCGCCGCCCGCGCCGGCCCCAGAATATTGGTGATGTTGGGCGTCAGCTTGACGATCACCGGCATCCGGCTGTGCTGCTTGCACCAGCGGGTGACCATCTCGACGTATTCCGGCACCTGCCCCACCGCCGATCCCATGCCGCGCTCCGACATGCCATGCGGGCAGCCGAAGTTCAGTTCGATACCGTCGGCCCCGGTGTCCTCCACCTGGGCCAGGATACGCTTCCAGCTTTCCTCCTCGCACGGCACCATCAGGGAGACGACGACCGCCCGATCGGGGAACTGGCGCTTGACCGACTTGATCTCCTGAAGATTAACGTCCAGCGGCCGGTCGGTGATCAGCTCGATATTGTTGAAGCCCGCGACCCGCGTCCCGTTGTAGCTGAACGCGCCGTACCGCGACGAGACGTTCACGACCGGCGGGTCCTCTCCCAGGGTCTTCCAGACCACGCCGCCCCAACCCGCCCGGAAGGCGCGGACGACGTTGTATTCCTTGTCGGTCGGCGGGGCCGAGGCCAGCCAGAACGGATTGGGCGAGCGGATGCCGACGAAGTTGCTGACGAGATTTGCCATGATCCTGTTCTTCCCTGCTTATCTGTCCGCCGCCGTCACGAACCGGTCAGCAGGCGATGGATCGCCCGCGCCGCCACCTTGCCGTCCTGCACCGCCGAAACGGTCAGGTCGATCCCGCCGATACAGTCGCCGCCGGCAAACACGTTCGCCAGCGAAGTCTGCCGGTCCTCGTTCACCGCGAACCGTCCGTCCGGCTGGAACTCCAGGATCTCCGCGAACCCTTCTTCCCCGACCGCCGAGGGCACGAAGCTCTGGCCGATCGCCTTGAACACCATGTCGGCCGGAACCCGGAAGAACTCTCCCGTCCCCGCCAGCCTGCCGGCCTCGTCCAGCACCGTGTACTCGAACTCGACCTCCCTCAGGGAACCGCCTGATCCCAGCAGTGCTCGCGGCTGCGCCCAGTACTTGATCCTGACGCCGTTGGTCTGAGCCCACTCCTGCTCGGCCCCGGTAGCCGACATCGATTCCGGCCCGCGCCGGTAGACGATGGTCACGTCCTCCGCCCCCAGCCGCTTCGACTGGGTGGCGACGTCGATGGCGGTGTTGCCGCCGCCGATCACGACGATCTTCCGCCCGACCGGCAGCACCGACTTGTCCGGCGCCTGCCGAAGCGCCGCGATGAAATCGACGGCATTGCTGACGCCCGCCAGATCCTCGCCAGCGATCCGCAAGGCATTGACCGCGTTGTGACCGATGCCCAGGAAAACGGCGTCGTAATCCGCCCGAAGCTGGGCCAGTGTTATATCGCGCCCCAGCGCCTTGCCGTACTCGACGGTGACGCCGCCGACGGAGAGGATGAAATCGACTTCCCGCTGCGCGAAGTCGTTGGTCATCTTGTAGGCGGCGATGCCGTATTCGTTCAGACCACCCGCTTTGGGCAGCATCTCGAACACCCTCACGTCATGACCATGCAGCGCCAGCACGTGGGCACAGGACAGCCCCGCCGGCCCCGCCCCAACGACGGCGACCTTCCGCCCGGTCGGTTCGGCGCGGGTGAAAGGCTGGATTTCCCGGTCGAACAGCCAGTCCGTCGCATAGCGCTGGAGAGCGCCGATGGTCACCGGCTTGTGCTCCTGCGCCGTCCGGACGCAGGCCTGCTCGCACAGGATCTCGGTCGGGCAGACGCGGGCGCAGGTGCCGCCCATGATGTTGTCTTCCAGGATCGTGACCGCCGCCCCCTTGACGTTGTCGGTCGCGATCTTCCGGATGAAGCTCGGGATGTCGATTCCCGTCGGACACGCCTCCATGCAGGGGGCGTCGTAGCAGAAATAGCAGCGCGCCGCCTCGATCAGCGCCTGTTTCCGGTTCAGCGGCGGTGTGGCATCGTCGAAATTGACCTCGTACTCCCGTGGCGAAAGCCGTCCGGGAGCGATATCAGCCGGCACGTCCATCACGCTCGTCATCCCGCCTGCTCCTGTTCCGTTTGTTGGTATGTTTGGACAGATGCTATAAAGAAATTGACCGCTTGGTCAACTTGTTTCAAAAATGAAGAAAAATGGGACGGAATGCTGCTCAGATGAGCGATCTGATGAATAATTCAGCTTCACCGCGCGCTACTGCTCCTCGTGGCCGTATCCGGCGGGAAAACGAAGCCCGCATCCTTGAAGCGGCCGAGCGGGTCTTTGCCGAAACCGGCCTTGCCGGCGCCACCATGGCGCAGATCGCGCAGGCTTCCGGTCTGCCCAAGGCGAACTTGCATTATTACTTCGGCACCAAGGAGCAGCTTTATCAAGCCGTCCTGACCGCCATACTTGAACTCTGGCTCGACGCCACCGACGCGATGCTGCCGGAAAGCGATCCGGCGCTGGCGCTGGCAAGTTATGTCCGCGCCAAGATGCGACATTCCCGAACCCGCCCCTTTGCCTCCAGGGTGTTCGCCAACGAGTTGCTGAGCGGCGCTCCCTATCTGACCGACTACCTGGAGATCGATTTGAAGCAGCGGGTCGAAGCCAAATCGCGCATCATCGCGGGCTGGATCGCCGATGGCCGGATGGCGGCGCTCGACCCGCGCCACCTGTTCTTCATGATCTGGGCCATGACACAGACCTATGCCGATTTCGCGGTCCAGATC
Source organism: Skermanella sp. (assembly GCA_035630415.1). Taxonomy (GTDB): domain Bacteria; phylum Pseudomonadota; class Alphaproteobacteria; order Azospirillales; family Azospirillaceae; genus Skermanella. The sequence goes on along the minus strand of DASQKT010000390.1, from coordinate 4,095 downwards.
CGGGCCGTCATGAGTGTCGAAAGCCTCGACGATACCGCCTGGGAAGAGGCTACCGACGAAGTCATCTCCTTCGTGCTGCGCGGCTGCGGCATCACGCCGGCGGCGTCCGCGCCATGAAGAGCGACACCCGCCAGCAGCAGATCCTCGACCTTGCCGGCCGGCAGGGCTTCGTCTCGATCGACGGGCTATCCCGCCAGTTCGAGGTGACGCCCCAGACCATCCGCCGCGACATCAACCAGCTTTGCGACCAGGGCCTGCTGGAACGCCACCATGGCGGCGCCGTGCCCCGCTCCAGCACCCACAACGTCGATTACGTCGAGCGCAAGGCGCTGGGATCGGAGGCCAAGCGCGCCATCGGCCGGCTGGTCGCCCGCCACGTTCCGGAAGGCGTCTCTCTCTTCATCAATATCGGCACGACGACGGAGGCGGTCGCCCAGGAACTGGTCAACCACAAGGGCCTCAGCGTCATCACCAACAACCTCAACGTCGCGGCCTTCCTGGCTTCGGGCACCGACCTCGATGTCTTGGTGGCGGGCGGCCTTGTCCGCAACCGGGACGGCGGCATCATCGGCGAGGCGACGATCGACTTCATCAACCAGTTCAAGGTCGATATCGGCATCATCGGGATCAGCGGCATCGACCTCGACGGCACGCTGCTCGACTTCGACTACCGGGAGGTCCGCGTGGCCCAGGCGATCATCCGCAACGCCCGCACCGTCTTCCTCTGCACCGACCACAGCAAGTTCGGCCGCAACGCCATGGTCCGGCTCGGTCATATCGGCGAAGTCTCCGCCCTGTTCACCGACAAGGCGCCGCCGCCGCCGCTGGCCGAGGTGCTGAGTGCCCATGGAGTTGCCGTGCATATCGCCAAGCCGGAATAAGCTGCCGGTTTGGGCAGCCGCCTGCCAGTTGAGCACTCGTTCCATTCCGGACTACCCGCACGACTTCCCGAGAACCGCTCACGGTGCCGGACGCAGCTCTGGCCCGCGTCTTGCGAGCTATTCAAGCCTTGCGGATACAAACGAAATAACCCATTGGCTGCGGCTTGAGATCCGCACAGTCTCAGTACCGCTTCGGCATGCGGAAAACACCTCGACAAAGCTGGTTCAAGCTCCTGATAGGCCTCGAATTAGCCATCGTGAGCGCCTATTTCTTGGACCGGAGGGGCTTGATGAGTTTACCGGAAAGATCTGCCAACTTGGTGTTGAATTTTCTGCGCAAGCGTCAGGATGAGGAGCAGGTGGCAGCGACCGTGCCGCGAGGCATCCGGGTCTACGCGATCGGCGACATCCATGGCCGCGCGGATCTGCTGATGCGCCTGCTCGATATGGTGACGGAAGACGCCAAGGCGGCGCCCGGCCCCGTCAACTATCTGGTCTATCTCGGCGATTACGTCGACCGGGGGCTGCATTCCCGGCAGGTCATCGACATCATGATCGGCGGCCCGCCCGCCACCTTCGGCGCGGTGCATCTTCGCGGCAACCATGAAGCGACCTTCGAGGAGTTCCTGACCAACCCCGCCGTCGGCCCCGGCTGGTTCAAGTTCGGCGGCGTCGCGACCCTGCACAGTTACGGTGTCGAGATACCGCCCGGCATGACCCAGCAGGAGCGCATCGCCTATGCCCAGCAGGAACTGCGCCGGGTGATACCGCCGTCGCATGTCAGCTTCCTCAGCCATCTGCGGCCAAGCCTGACCATCGGCGACTATTTCTTCACCCATGCCGGCATCAAGCCGGGCGTGCCGCTAAACCGTCAGGACCGCGACGACATGCTTTGGATCAGGGAGGAATTCCTGACTTCCAATACCGATCACGGCAAGGTCGTCGTCCACGGCCACACGATCAGCGAGCTGCCGGAAATCCGGAGCAACCGGATCGGCATCGATACCGGAGCCTACGCCAGCGGCCGCCTCACCTGCCTTGTGCTGGAAGGCGACCGCCGCCGCTTCATCGCGACGGAGCGCTAGTCCCGGAAAACGCTAGTCGCGGAAATTGATGTACTGCAAGGGCTGCTCTATCTTCAGGCCCTTGACCATCGCGATGGCGGCCTGAAGGTCATCGATCTTCTTGCCGGTGACGCGCAACTCGTCGCCCTGGATCGACGCCTGGACCTTCATCTTGCTGTCCTTGATCGCCTTGGTGATCTGTTTGGCAAGGTCCTTGTCGATGCCCTGCTTGACGGTGATGACCTGCCGGACGCTGTCGCCGGCCGCCTTCTCCGCCTTGCCGTAATCGAGCGCTCCCGGATCGAGCTTGCGCCGCGTGAAGTGGACGACCAGCAGTTCATGCATCTGCTTCATCTTCAGGTCGTCGTCGGCCAGGAGCGTCAGTTCGTTCTCCTTGCGCTCGATCGAGCAGCGCGACCCCTTGAAGTCATAGCGCTGCCCGATGTCGCGGGTCACCCCATCCAGGGCGTTGTCGACTTCGGCAATCTCGGTCTTCGATACGATGTCAAACGACGGCATGGTCTTCCCGTATGCTGACTGAATGGGCTGCTGGCGAACAGGACGCGACCCTAGCACGCCCCACGGCAAAAGCCATACTCTCCGGACCCAGTGCTCCCCAGCGGCATCGATAAGCGTTGAAAATAAGGCGGACCGGAACACCTGATACAGCTAAAACCGTTCAAGCTACACCAACAGGAGGACAAGAATGCCCCACCTCGACCGCGACAGCTTCATCGCCTTGCTCGACCGCCTCGGCGATCCCGACGAGGCCGAGGTGCTGGCAACCGCGCGGGAAATCGACCGTCGCGTCCGGGAAAGCGGCATGACGTGGAGCGAACTGCTGGCCCCGCCTCCTTCCGCCGCACGCGGCAGCGGTGAGAGCTATGACGAATATCGCGGCGCCTTCACCGACGACGACCTGTTCGACGTCGATCAGCCCCGCCCCAGGGAAGGCTACGCCAGCGACACCGCCCTGATCGACGAATTGCTGGCCAATCAGGACTTGGCGCCGGAAACCCGCCAGGAGTTGCTGGACTTCAAATCGGATATCGCCGAGGGCGAGTTCACCGACATGGACGCCAAGTACCTGCGCGGCCTCCACGCCCGCCTGACCCGGCAAACGCACTCCACCGCCTGAGCCGCCCGGCGGCACCTATCCCCGGATCGCCGCCGCGATATCGCCGACCGCCGTGAACATGCGGTCCGGAGCCTGGGCTGCCAGCAACTCGGGCTTGGCGTAGCCCCAGGACACGGCGGCGAACGGGATGCCGAGGCTGCGCGCCGCCTCGGCATCCCGGACCTCGTCGCCGATGCAGATCGTCTTGTGCGCCGGCACGCCGCTCCGCCGCAGGACCTGCCTGAACTTCGGCGGCTTTCCGAAGATCGATGCGCCGCAAGCATAATGGTCGATCAACCCGGCGTTCCGTTGCCCCAGGACGCGCCGGACGTTCTCTTCCGAATTGGACGTCACGACGGCAAGCCGCATGTCCAGGACCTTGAGGTCCCGCAGCATCTCCGGGACTCCGTCGAACAGCGGGATGCCGTCGATGTCGTCGGCCATCATCCGCCTCATATGGGCGGCGATCATCGGCATCTTCCACAGCGGCACGCCGAGCCGGCGGATGATTTCCCGGTTGCCGACGCCTCTCAGCGTATCGAACTCCGCTTCGGTCAAGGCCCGGAAGCCGTAGTTCCGGGCGACGCCGTTGAAGACGCTGCGGAACCACGGCAGGCTGTCGGCCAGGGTGCCATCGAAGTCGAAGATGGCGAGACGGTATTTCATGGGAGATGTCTCAGGGTGTGAAGGCGGGACCGCCGCGACGGTACCCATTGCCGCGACGGTCCGCAATCCACCTCTCCGGCGCTCCTACTCCGCCGCCTGCGCCGGAGCCTTGTCCTCACCCGCCCCCATCACCTTGTCGATCGTGATCGGCAGGTGCCGGATGCGTCGGCCGGTAGCGTGGAAGATGGCGTTGGCGATGGCGGCCGCCGTGCCGACGATGCCGATCTCGCCAAGCCCCTTGACGCCGATCGGGCTCGTCTTGTCGTCGTGCTCCTCGATGAAGATCACCTCGATGTCGTGCACGTCGGCGTTCACGGGTACGTGGTATTCGGCATAGCTGTGGTTCATGAAGCGCCCGAGGGTGTGA
>DASQKT010000389.1:0-2001 GCA_035630415.1 Skermanella sp. | reverse complement strand
AACCGCAGCGCCCGCGTCGAGCACGAAGCGACGACCGCCAAGATCAGCGAAGACCAGATGTTCTATTGCCAGCAGCGGGGATTGTCGTCGGAAGACGCGGTGTCGCTGATCGTCAACGGCTTCTGCAAGGAGGTCCTGAAGGAACTCCCCATGGAATTCGCTGTCGAAGCTCAAAAGCTGGTCGGCATCAGCCTGGAAGGCAGCGTGGGCTAAGGCCCTTAGCGCCCTCTTCATAAATCCCGGCTGAACCACCCCGAAAATATAAGATACCGAACGGAACCGAACCGATGCTCGAAATCAGGAATCTTCACGTCAACGTCGCCGACAAGCCCATCCTGAAAGGGCTGGACCTGACCGTAAATGCTGGTGAGGTCCACGCCATCATGGGGCCGAACGGCGCTGGCAAGAGCACGCTCGGCTATACCCTGGCCGGCCGCGACGGCTACGAGGTCACGCAAGGCAGCGTGACGTACCGGGGCAAGGACCTGCTGGAGCTTGAGCCGGACGAGCGGGCAGCATCCGGCGTGTTCCTGGCCTTCCAGTACCCGGTCGAGATCCCCGGCGTGTCCAACACGACGTTCCTGAAGTCGGCGCTCAACTCGATCCGCAAGGCGCATGGCGAGAAGGAGCTGGACGCGATGCAGTTCCTGAAGCTGGTGCGGGCCAAGACCAAGGCACTCGGCATGACCGACGAGATGCTGAAGCGCGCGGTCAATGTCGGCTTCTCCGGCGGCGAGAAGAAGCGCAACGAAGTGCTTCAGATGGCCGTGCTGGACCCCGCTTTCTGCGTGCTGGACGAAACCGACAGCGGCCTGGACATCGACGCGCTGCGGATCGTGGCCGACGGTGTCAACGCGTTGCGCGGTCCCGACCGCGCGATCCTGGTCATCACCCACTATCAGCGCCTGCTCGACTACATCGTGCCGGACAAGGTACACGTGCTGGCCAATGGCCGCATCGCGCGCACCGGCGACAAGAGCCTGGCGCTGGAACTGGAAGAAAAAGGCTACGCCGAGTTCGGCGTGGACGAGGCGGCCTGATACCATGGCGACTGAAACCGCATCCCCCATCCAGTCCTACCTGGACCATTACGGCCGGATAGCCTCTGGCCTGCCCGGCGGCGCCCTGCCCTGGCTTGGCTCACTGCGCGAAGCCGGGATCGCCCGTTTCCGCAGGCAGGGCTTCCCCGGCGCGCGGGTCGAGGCCTGGCGCTACACCAGCCTGCGCCCACTGGAGAAGTTCGCCTTCGCCCCGGCTCCCGCCAGCGCTGGTACGGTCGCTATCGACCTGCTGCCGACGGTGATGCCGGCGGGCCAGCCGTCGCACCGGCTGGTGTTCGTAGATGGCGCCTACCGGCAGGACCTGTCCTCCGTCGGCACCCTTCCCGCAGGCGCCGTCGTGACCTCGCTGGGCGAAGCGCTGGTCTCGCAGGCTGGTCTGCTGGAGCGGTACCTGGGCAAGGTCGGGGTCACCGACTCCAACCCGTTCCAGGCGCTCAACACCGCGTTCCTGGCCGACGGCGTCGTGGTTCACGTCCCCAAGGGCGTCGCCATCGCGGAACCGATCGAAGTCGTGTTCGTCGGCAGCGGGTCGGAAAACCCGACCATGCACCACCCGCGCATCCTGATCGTCGTGGAAGCCAATGCCGAGGCGACGGTAGTCGAGCATCATGTCGGTCTTGGCGCGGGGACCTACTTCTCCAACCTCGTGACCGAGATCGTGGCCGGAGAGGGCGCGCGCCTGCATCACTACAAGGCGCAGCGGGAGACGCCCCAAGCCTTCCACATGGCGACGGTCACGGCGGATCTGGCCAAGGACAGCAGCTACGACAACTTCGTGCTGACCATCGGCGGCCGGCTGTCCCGCAATGAAATCAAGCCTGTGTTGAACGGCACGGGCGTCGAATGCCGCTTGTCGGGCGCCTATATGGTGAACGGCGTTCAGCACTGCGATACGACCACCGTGATCGACCACGCCCAACCGCACTGCACCAGCCGCGAA
>DASQKT010000388.1:0-3889 GCA_035630415.1 Skermanella sp. | reverse complement strand
CATGGCCAAGGCGGCGGACGAGATGAGCCACTACTTCGATTACGAATACGTGATCGTCAACTACGACGTCGAGAACAGCGTCCATCAGGTCCAGTCGATCCTGGAAGCCGAACGCCTGAAGCGCCGCCGCCAGATCGGCCTCTCGGACTTCGTCCGGCAGCTTCAGGAAGGCGTCTGACAACGCCTTTCTGAAGCTGGCGCTTTACGAATTTCGGCTCGCCCGCCAAGCCCTCGCCAGCGCCGCGAAGCCTGCCACCGGGACCTCTTCCGCCCGCTGGGTCGGGATCAGCCCGGCCTCCTCGATCAGCGCCTCGGCGTTGCCGAGCGATTTCAAGCTGGCGCGCAGCATCTTGCGGCGTTGGCCGAACGCCGCCGCCGTCACCGCTTCCATATCGGAGAATTCCGCCGGTTCCGGCACTGCTCGCGGGATCAACTGGACGACCGTCGACTCGATCTTCGGCGGCGGCGTGAAGGCTCGGGCCGGCAGGTTGAACATCGGACGAACCTCCGCTCGCCACTGCGAGATCACCGATAGCCTTCCATACACCTTGGCGCCCGGCTTCGCCGACAGCCGGTCGGCGACTTCCCTTTGGAACATCAGGGTCAGGCTGCGGAACTGCTCGATCCGCTTCAGCCAGCCGATCAGCAGCGGAGTCGCAACGTTGTAGGGCAGGTTGGCGACGATCGCACGCGGGGCAGGGGCGATTGCCTCCGGATCGACCTCGAGCGCATCGCCCTCGATCAGCCGCAGCCGGCCTTCCGAAGCCTCCACCAGATCGGCCAGCGCCACGATGCACCGGCTGTCCCGTTCCACCGCCACGACCGCAGCCGCATCGCTGTTGAGCAGCGCGCGGGTCAGCCCGCCGGGTCCCGGACCGATCTCGATCACCGTCACGCCGGAAAGATCGCCGGCCGACCGGGCGATCCGCCCCGTCAGGTTGAGGTCGAGCAGGAAGTTCTGACCCAGCGCCTTGCGCGCACCCAGGTCGAACTTGGCGATCACCTCCCGCAGGGGCGGCAACTCATCGACCCGGCTCATCCCCGCGCCTGCCGCGAAGCCCTGTAGCCCGCCATCTCCACGGCAGTCTTCATCGCCGCGATCAGGCTCGATGGATCGGCCTTGCCGGTTCCCGCTATGTCCAGCGCCGTCCCGTGATCGGGCGAGGTTCGAACGAAGGGCAGTCCCAGCGTGATATTGACGCCGGTATCGAAATCCACCGTCTTCAGCGGGATCAATGCCTGATCGTGGTACATGCACAGCACGGCGTCATAGCGGCTGCGGGCGGCCGCGTGGAACAGCGTGTCCGCCGGCAGCGGTCCGATGACCGAGTAACCTTCCCGCCTGAGGATCTCGGCAGCCGGTGCGATGATCTCGATCTCTTCCATGCCCAGAGACCCGCTCTCGCCGCCATGTGGGTTGAGAGCGGCCAGTGCCAGCCGGGGTTCGGCGATGCCGAAATCGTCCCTCAGGCCCGCCGCCGTGACGCGCCCGCACTGGACGATCATCTCGGTGGATAAAGTTTCGATGGCGTCGCGCAGCGGCAGATGGATCGTAACGGGAACCACCCGCAGCCCGCCGCCGGCCAGCATCATCACCGGCTCGGTATCCATATCGGCCAGAGCCGCCAGATACTCGGTATGGCCGGGATAGCCGAAGCCGGCCTCGTACAACGCGCTCTTCTGGATCGGGTTGGTGACCATGCCGGCACACTCGCCGGACTGCACCAGCGCTACCGCCTGCTCGATGCTGTTCAGCACGGCGGCGCCGTTGGACGGATCGGGCAATCCCGGCTCTGCCGGATGGTCCAGTGCTACCGGCAGCACCGGAAGCGCGCGGTTGAAGACCTCGACCGCTTCGCTCGCGCTCCCGACCGCTTCCACCGGGACATCCAGCCCGATGCGCCTCGCAAGTGCCGCGATACGCTCCGGATCGTCCAGCAACACGAATGCCGGCACCGCCTTGGCGGACCGGCCGACCCAAGCCTTCAGCGCCAGCTCACCGCCGATACCTGCCGGCTCGCCCATCGTCAGGGCAAGCGGCGCCGGACGCGGCCTCAGCCTGCCGATCGTCATCCGACACGCAGATCCACGAACGCGGCGCGGCGCAAGTCGCGCAGCAGCCGGCGCTGGAGCATGTCCAGCTTTTCCTGGCCGAGCGAGTTCATGATCTGCTCACGCGGGGGCAGGCTGTTGGCGCCGCCGACAGCTCGCTCGTCGCGCAGCATCAGAATATGGTAGCCGGTGATGCTGCGGATCGGGCGTGTCGCCTGACCGGGACGAAGCTGCTTCAAGGCGGCGTCCAAATCTTCCGGCAACTGGCCCTGCTGAACCCAGCCCAGGTCGCCGCCGTTGGCGGCGCCAGCCGACTGCGAGAACTGGCGCGCCACGGCGGGGAAGCTGGCGCCTTGGCCGATCTGCTCGTAAAGACGGTCTGCAAGGCGGCGCACGTCGTCTTCGCGCTCGGGCGCATCGACCGCCAGGAATATTTCCGCCGCCAGATACTCGGGCTTGCCGGCATTGGCCTGGATACGCTGGATGACCTGATCGATCTCGTCCTGTCCAATCTCGATCGACGGACGCAGGCGGCGCTGAACCAGCTTACCCCAGGCGATGGTCGAACGGATCTGATCTTCCAGAGTGCTGCGCGGCACTCCTTGACTCGACAGCATCTTCTCAAGTTGGTCGCGCTGCATCCGGTTCTGCTCCGCGACCCTGCCCAGGGCGTCGGTGATCTCTTTTTCCGTCACCGAAACATTGGCCCGCGACGCCTCCTGAAGCTGAAGCCGCTCGTCCACCAGGCTACGCAGGACCTGCGGAGTCAGCCGCTGCCGGGTTTCGGCCGTATTGGGCAGCCCGGAAGACACCAATGCAAGCTGTAGCCGTGCGGTCAGGTCGGAGATCGATATGATGTCGTCGTTAACGACAGCGGCAATGCCCTCCGTCGAGCGCGCCGGCGGGGGAGCGACCGGGGCGGCCACCGCCGGGTCCGGCGCCTGCTGCGGAGCGGGACGCGGAGCCGCCTGCGGCGCCGGCCGGGGAGCCTGCTGCTGCGGGGCCGGCCGCGGAGCCTGCGGTTGAGGTTGCGCCTGCGGTTGAGGCTGCTGTTGCTGCTGGCCGCCCTGAGGCATCGTCTGCGGAGTGGCGAACTGGGCTGAGGCCGGCGAGGCTCCGGCAAGACCGACCATGGCTGCGACGACCGTTGCGGCGATCTTGTTGGCCAGTGGGATGCTGCGGACAATCGAGGAATGCATGGTTCTGTACACTGTCGGCCCTTCCAAAGCTTTGGGCGTTCGCGGTTTCGGATGCGGGTTCAAATGCGGTTTGGTCTTATACGGTTCGGACCTCCATTGGAAGCACGGCAGGGTCGCGGCGGCTTCGCCGCGCCGTTTTCCAATGCTCCATCTTCCACCTAACCGTCTTCAAGATGCAGCAGGGCCGTGATGCCCAGCAGCAGGCTGGCGCCGGCGGGAGCCCAGGCGGCCAGCGGCACGGGTATCGTCTCCGATATGCCGAAGGCGCGGACCACGTCGCTGAACAGGAACAGCACGAAGCCGGTGATAACACCGCCCGCCACCATGAACATGGTGCCGCCGCGCCGCGTCTGGCGCAGCGAGAAGGCTGCGGCGAAAAGCACCATCGCGCAGAACAGCAGCGGCGTCGACAGCAGCGACTGGAAATGAAGCCGGTGCCGGGTTGCCGAAAAGCCTGTACTCTGAAGCGTCTTGATGAAGCCGGGCAGCTCCCAGAACGACAGGCTGTCGGGCGACGCGAAGCTTTCCTGGATACGTTCCAGCGTCAGGTCGGTGGCGAGCTTGTATTCACTGAAGCGTTCTGCCGGGCCGTTGCCGGTGTTCAGCCAGCCCTCGCGGATGATCCATGATCCCGGCTG
>DASQKT010000387.1:0-4455 GCA_035630415.1 Skermanella sp. | reverse complement strand
CCGTCGCCAGCGCTTCCTCGGGATCGGCGAGGTTAGGCAGCAGGACGGCGAACAGGTCGTCGCCGATCCGGCCCACGACATCGCTGGGGCCGAGCGCCCGGCGCAGCCGGTCCACCAGCCTGCGCATCAGGTGATCGGCGGCGACGCGGCTATGGGCGAATCGGATCGGGTCCAGGCGGTCGAAGCTGATCGCCAGCAGGGCCGCGATCCTGTCGTCGGCGGCCGGGCGTTCCAGCGCAGTCGCCACCCGCTCCCCGAACAGGGACAGGTTCGGCAGGCCCGTGACCTGATCGAACGAGGCCAGATAGTGGATACGCTCCCGCGCCCTGCGGGCTTCGGTCACATCCTCGAACAGGCCGATGATGTATTTGGGCCGGCCGAGCGGATCGCGCACCAGCGATGCGGTGGTGCGTGCCCAAAGCTCGGTGCCGTCACGGCGCTGGAACCGCCGCTCCGTCTGGAACGTCGCCCGGCGCCCGCTCAGCAGTTCCAGGAAGCGGCCCGTGACCTGCGAGATCTCGTCCTCGTGGACAAACTGCTTGAACGAATGGCCGATCACCTCTTCCCGGCCATAGCCCAGCATGGTTTCCAACGTCCGGTTGACGTCGATGATCTTGCCGTCCACGGCGGCATAGCCGATGCCGACACCGGCATGCTCGAAGATCGACCGGAACCGCTGCTCGCTGTCGCGCAGCGCCTGCTCGGCTTCCACCCGCTCCGAGATGTCGATGCTGGACCCGAACAGCCGCGTCACGCGGGAGCCGGAAGGCCCGCCGATGATCGGCACCAGCCGCGTTTCCCAGTGGCGGCGCCCGGTCGGCAGGTGCAGCACTTCCTGGAAGGTAGTGGGGAGCCGGCGCTTGACGCAGGTTCTATAATGGGCGAGCACGCTGGCGGCATCGTCCGGCGGCAGCACCTGCTCGGGGCTTCGCCCGATCACTTCGTCCAGATGGAGGCCGGTCAGTTCCTCGTGCCGGCGGTTGAGCATGGCGTAGCGGAACTGCCCGTCCTGCGTCACATCCACGATGAAGACGGAGGCAAGCAGGTTGTCGATGACGTGGCTGATCTGACCGTCTGTCGGCCCGGCATCCTCGGTCACGATAATGTGAGTTGCCTTGGCGCCGCCGATCGGCTGAATGTTCAGGGCTACGGGACCGTGCGCAAGATCGAGGACGATAACCGCCGATTCGGCTCCGGCAAGGGCCTCCACCAGCATGGCGCAATCGACAGGCTGCGCCAGCCGCGACGCATATTCGGCAAAGTCGCGGCCGACCACGTCGGCGGCGCTGGTGCCCAGCAGCCGCGCGAACCGGTCGTTCGCCGCGATGATGTTAGAGGTGGCCGTCGGCGGCACCTGACGCTCCAGGATTGCCTGACCGACCTCTTCGGATGCCGTATGCGGAAGCGCGTGGGGCGCATCCAGACCAGCCGTCATCACATCATGCATTCCAAGACTTAATCCCATTGGTCCGGCCCATGCGGCTCGTGCTCATGCACAAGTAACACAGGATACCGGATCAATGGACCATTTTTAGTAAAAAAATTATCTACCTATCGATTGGAGTAGTTAGGCATAGGCAAAGAGCGCTAGACGTTGAAGCGGAAGTGGAAAATATCGCCGTCCTGTACGACGTATTCTTTGCCTTCCTGCCTCATCTTTCCTGCTTCTTTTGCGGCTTGTTCGCCTCCAAGTGTGACAAAACTGTTATAATCTATCGTTTCGGCACGAATGAAGCCACGCTCGAAGTCACTGTGGATGACGCCGGCCGCTTCGGGAGCCTTGGCGTTGCGGTGGACCGTCCAGGCGCGGGCTTCCTTGGGGCCGACCGTGAAGAAGGTGATCAGGTCCAGCAATTCGTAGCCGGCGCGGATCACGCGGTTCAAGCCGGGCTCTTCAAGGCCCAGAGTCTCGAGGTATTCCTTTTTCTCGGACTCGTCGGCAAGCTGCGCCACTTCCGACTCGATGGCGGCGGAGACGACGACGCTGACGGCACCCTGCGCCTTCGCCATCTCGGCAACCTTGGCGGACAGCGCATTGCCGGTGGAGGCTGCGTCTTCCTCGACGTTGCAGACGTAGACCACCGGCTTGCCGGTCAGCAGCAGCAGCGAGTTGAACAGAGGCAGCTCGTCGTGGGAAAGGTCCAGCGTGCGCGCGGGCTTGCCCGCCTGGAGGACGGCCAGCGCCCGCTCCATCATGTCGGCCGATGCCTTGGCTTCCTTGTCTCCGCCCTTCGCCTTCTTTTGCATCGCGTACAGGCGGCGCTCCAGCCCGTCCATGTCGGCCAGCATCAGTTCGGTCTCGACCGTCTCCGCGTCGCGGATGGGATCGATGCCGCCTTCAACGTGGGTGATGTCGTCGTCCTCGAAGCAGCGCAGCACGTGGACGATGGCATCGACTTCGCGGATGTTGCCGAGGAATTGGTTGCCGAGCCCTTCGCCCTTGCTGGCGCCCCGGATCAGTCCGGCGATATCGACGAATTCCAACTGGGTCGGGATGATCTTGGCGGACTTGGCGATCGCCGCGATCTTATCGAGTCGCGGGTCGGGCACGCCGACGCGGCCGACATTCGGCTCCTTGGTGCAGAACGGAAAGTTTGCCGCTTCGGCCGCCTGAGTGGCGGTCAGCGCGTTGAACAGAGTGGACTTGCCCACATTCGGCAGGCCGACGATGCCGCAATTGAAACCCATGGGAAATGCCGCCGCTTTCAAGAATAAACCAACCGCGGCCGAGTCCCGGCCGCTTCAGGCTTCTATATGCGGCACGGATCGCTAAAACGAAAGTCCGGAAGACTTGGGGGTCCGGTTTCAGCTATGCTGGCGCCCGTGCGAGAAGGGAACCCAGCCATGTCCGACCCACGACAGGAACTGCTGCGCCAGATGGCCGCGCTGCGCAAGAGCCTGGACCCGAAGGTGGTCGAGCGGCTGGATTTGGCAACCGAAGGCAAGGTCCCTTACGACCGCGAGACCGCTCAAAGCGCGGTACGCCAGTTCCTCGCCACCAAGCACGATGGCGGCAAGTTCCAGAAGAAGCTGGTCGAAGCTTTGAAGAAGGGCGGGGGGAAAGACCTGAAGGTCTAGGAAGGCCGTTCGGGATAGAAGTCTTCAGGGCGCGATAGCGACCCGGCTGGCGAACTTCTCCGGCTGTCCCGTGACCATCAGGGGGAATTCCTTGGCGACAGTGTCGAGCAGCGGTTCCAGCCAGACCTGCTCGGTCTTGCTGAAGTCGTGCAGGACGTAGCCGTGGACGAGGTCCTTGTTGCCTGGATGGCCGATGCCGAGGCGAATACGCCAGTAATCTTTGCCGATATGGTCGTCGATCGAGCGCAGGCCGTTATGGCCGCCATGACCGCCGCCCTGCTTGACCCTGACCTTGCCGGGAGCGAGGTCCAGGTCGTCGTGGATCACGATGACATTGGGCGGGGATAGCTTGAAGAAGCGCATGGCTTCGCCGACGGACTGGCCGGAAACGTTCATGAAGGTCTGGGGCTTCAGCGCCAGCACCTTTTCGGTATCGACCGAACCATCGCAGCTCTGGCCCTGAAAGCGCCTGCGCCAGGGGCCGAAGGCATGGCGGCGGACGATCTCGTCCACCGCCATGAAGCCGATATTGTGCCGGTTGCGGGCGTATTCCGAACCTGGATTGCCCAGACCCACCAGCAGCAGCATAAGCTTACTCCTGCTCTTCCGCCGCCTCTTCCGAGCCGGCTTCCGACTTCACCGCCGACGGGGAGGCGATGGTCGCAACCGTGAAGTCGCGGTCCGTGATGGTCGGCGCAACGCCAGCCGGCAACTTGACCGAGCTGATGTGGATCGAGTCGCCCAGGTCGTAGCCTTCGAGGTCCACGGTGATGTGTTCCGGGATTTCCTCGGCGCCGCACTCGACTTCGATCTCGTGGCGGACGATGTTCAGCATGCCGCCGCGCTTCAGGCCCGGAGACTTCTCGGCGTTGACGAACTCGACCGGAACGGCGACGGTGACCCGCGCTTCCTTGCTGACGCGCAGGAAGTCCACGTGGATCGGAACGTCGGTGACGGGGTCGAACTGAACGTCGCGCGGCAGCACGTGGTAGGACGACTCACCGACCTTGACGTCGAACAGGTGGGTGAAGAAGCCCGGCGTGCGCAGGACGCGTTCGAACTTGAGACGGTCGAGCGAAATGGTGACCGGCTTTTCCTTGTTGCCGTAGATCACGGCGGGAATCCGGCCGGCGCGGCGCGTCTGGCGGGCAACCCCCTTGCCGGCCCGCTCACGTACCTCGGCGGCGAGAACTGTAGCTTCTGACATACTCTACTCCATACACGATAAGGCGGTCGTTCAGGACCGCCCTTGGGTGGACGCCGGCCTCCAGGGGTGCCGGACGTACCGCGGCCGCCTTGCTTGGCGCCGACCGCAGGTCCCAGTGGCGAAAGCCCCGTATGGGGCTTCGCCGAATTCGATGATCGGCCGGTCCAGGA
>DASQKT010000386.1:0-11468 GCA_035630415.1 Skermanella sp. | reverse complement strand
TACGAAGCGCCTTCTCCGACCGCCAGAAATCGAAGCTGTCGCCGCGCAGGCGCTTCTGGAGCGCCACCCGTACGTTCTCCAGGCAGGTCAGGTGCGGAAACACGGCGCTGATCTGGAACGAGCGCACCAGTCCCTTGCGTGCGATATCAGCCGGCTTGACCTTGGTGATGTCGTTGCCGTTGAACAGGATCTGGCCGCTGCTAGGGATCAGAAATTTGGTAAGAAGATTGAAGACCGTCGTCTTGCCGGCGCCGTTGGGACCGATCAGAGCATGGATACTACCGCGCCGGACCTGGAGATTGACGTCCTTTACCGCGATGAAACCCTTGAATTCCTTGGTCAGACTTCGGGTTTCCAGAATATTGTCCCCGTCCATTGCGCCTCCCCTTATCGGACATCCCAAAACCTTTGAGGCGGATGTCGTGGATTTTGCGTGAAGTTAGGGACAAGGGGGAGGTGGTGACACCACCCGAAAGGGTGGCGTTCTGATTATTCTCCAAAGACCTACGGCAGCAACCCCAATTCACGTCCACGGGCGACGGCGCTGGTACGGGTCGTGACGTACAGCTTGGCGAACAGGCGTTTGAGGTACCATTTCACCGTATCTTCGGAAATCCTCAGCCGTTCGCCGATTTCGCGGTTGCGCAGGCCTTCGGACACCAGTCGCAGGATCTGGATCTCGCGGTGATGCAGTCCGTCGGCCGCTTGGGGTGTCTGTCTCCCTGACTCGGGCTGAAGCGTTTCCAGCACCTTGCCTGAAATCTCGATGGCGTCGCGGCACTGCGCCATCGCCGCTTCCAGGTCGCCCGCCGCACCCGCAGCAAAGCCGACCATGACGGCGGCGAACCCCCGCAGCACCATGTCCTGGTCGGCGTGCAGCGGTGTCCCGCCGCATGGCGCTGCGTTCAGGTCGCCCAGCCAGCCGGAGGCGTGCCGATGGGCTTCCGGCAAGGCATCGCGCTCGCCGGTCATCAGCCGCCTTGTCAGCACCGCCAGTTGCAGACCCGAGATCCGCCCCTCGGTCTTCCGCGTGACGTCGCGGACCTGCTCGTCCGTCAGGTCGAGCGCCTGGACGCGGGTCAGGTAGTAGCGTGCCTCGTCCAGCGTAAAGCGGAGGTCGGATGCCTGAAGTTCCAGCAGGCCGCCGCAGGCCCGCAGCCGGGCGAGCGGGAAGGGTGGCTCGCTCCTGCTCGCCACCGCCAGCGTGACCTGCCGGGGCAGGGCGCTCAGCAGCAGGTTCACGTCGCGGTGAATGGCAGGATCGCTTACCGCCTCGTAGTCGTCCAGGAAGAGCACGGCCGGTTTGCCCGACCTGTCCAGCCCATTCAGCAGCGCCGGCATCGCCCCGGCCAGAGCCGGCGCCGGCATGGCCTTGAGATGTTCGGCAAAGGCGGGCGCCACGGGTTCCAGCGCGTTGCCAAGGTCGTTCAGGAAGTGCAGGTAGTCATGGCCGGACCTGTGCAGCGACAGCCAGCCCGCCGCCATGCCTCTGCCTTGCGCCAGGGTGTGCCAGCGCGCGAGCAGGGTGGTCTTGCCGATCCCGGCTGGTCCCGACAGGACCGCCAGACGCAGCTTGTCGAAGCGCTCGACATAGTCTTCCAACCGCAGCCGAAAGACCAGTGATGTCTCCACATGCTTCGGGCCAGATTTATCGACAAATTTCCGCAATGTTTCTATTGCCCTTCGCCGGCAACGGTAAAATGTTCGACATACCGGTTCAGACTTGTGTAGCGGTATTTTCCTGCCGGCATCAACTCTTACCATCACTGGAGAGGTCGAATCAGCCTTTCCTTCTATGGAATTAATCCATATGGCCTATCGCTTCGGGCCGGGCAAATCGAGATATGTATTGTAATGACCCGGATCAAGATCATGAGCGGGACCGAACGGTTCCGGGCCTTCCTCTCCGCCGTTTCGACGCCTGTCCTTGCGACCGTCCTGCTTTCCGGCTGCGCCGGCCTTGGCCAGCCCGGCGACGACATGCTGGACTTCGTCCGGGGCGGGATCTTGCATGAATACTACGACGGCAGGACCGACGATCTCCTGACCGGGGGCCTTGGCTCGGCCGGTCTCGCCAAGGCCGCTCCTCCCGCCTTCGCAGATCCGACCCATCCGACGCCTGCGGAACTGCGCACCCGCGCGATCCATTCCAATTACCGTGCCCTGGTGGACATGACTCCGGGGGGAGGCTACGGCACGCTTTACGGCCCCGCCATCGGGATAGGCGGTCTCGGCATGATTGCCGGCCATGAGTATCTGGCGTTGGCCGACCATGGGGAAGGCGAAGGCGTCACCATCATGGTCCAGGTGCCCGACAGCTTCGGCATCGGTCAGACCTGCATCGTCACCGCCCCCTCCAGCGCTTCGCGCGGGGTCTATGGCGCCATCGCCACGGCGGGAGAGTGGGGTCTGAAGCGTGGCTGCGCGGTCGCCTATACCGACAAGGGCGCCGGCACCGGCGTCCACGACCTGTCCGCCGATACCGTCACCCTGATCACCGGCGAGCGCGCGCCGGCGGCGTCCGATCCCGATCGCACCGCCTTCCGGGCCGGGCTGGACGAAGCGGGCCGCGCCGGCTTCAACGCCGCGTACCCGAACCGGCTTGCCTGGAAACACGCGCATTCGCGCAGCAACCCCGAAAGCCGCTGGGGGCAGGACGTACTGGACTCCATCGAGGTCGCGTTCGTCATCCTCAACAGTCACCATGCCGGCCCCAACGGCCGGCGGCACACACCGGACAATACCGTCGTCATCGCGTCGGGCGTGTCGAATGGCGGCGGCGCTTCGTTGCGCGCGGCCGAAAGTGACCGTTCCGGCCTGATAGACGGCATTGCCGTGTCGGAGCCGAACGTCACGCCGGTCTTCGATCCCTCCTTCACGATCCGTCAGGGCGGTCAGCCGCCGCTCTCGTTTCACAGCCGGCCGCTCTTCGACACCATGACGATCGTCAACCTCTACGCATCCTGCGCGGCACTGGCGGTCCCGGACGCGCCGATGAATGCCGGAGCCTCGGCGGGACGGTGCGAGGGGCTGTCACGAAACGGTCTGCTGAAATCAGCCGGCGTGCCGGCCCAGGCGGCGGAGGCACAGGAGGTCATCGAGGGCTACGGCATCCTGGCCGACCAGAATTTCCTTCAGCCGGCCTACGGCGCCTTCTTCGTGCCCCAGTCGATCGGCGTGACATATGCCAATGCCTATGCACGGGCTGATGTCGAGCAGAACCTTTGCGACTTCAGCTTCGCCTATGCCGAGAACGGGGTTCCGGCGCCCCTGCCGCCTGCCGTCGCCGCCGACCTGTTCGCGACCGGCAACGGGATTCCTCCCACCGGCAAGGTCGTCCTGATCAACAACAACGCCCCCGGCGGCCCGCGCGAGGACCGGTCCTCGACGCCCGACCAGAACCTTCCCGGAGCGCTCTGCCTGCGCGACCTTGCCATCAATCCTTCCGCCGGCTTCCGTCGCAGCCTGGATGCGATCCGGGCGACCGGCGCCCTGCGCGGCAAGCCCGTGGTGATCGTCAACGGCAGGGCCGACGGGATCATCCCGCCCAACCATGCTTCACGTCCCTATTACGCATTGGCCCGGAAGGAGCCGGGCGCCGGCAACGTCCGTTACTACGAAGTGACCAACGCCACCCACCTGGACGCCTTCAACGCGTTCCCCGGCTTCGACGCCCGTTATATCCCGCTGCACCACTACTATTTTCAGGCGCTGGACCTGATGTGGGACCATCTGGTCAACGGCGCTCCGCTGCCGCCTGCCCAAGTCGTCCACACCGTTCGACGCGGCCCCGGAGCGCCTGCGATCAAGCCGGCCAACTTGCCCCCGATCCGTCAGGACGCAGCCGAAGAGGCGCTGATCCGGTTCACCGGGGCGGAACTGACGATTCCGGACTGACTCGCGGAAACCGCCGGCGGCCTCAGCCGTGCCCTTCGCCGAGTGTCTTCAGCGCCGCGTCCAGGGCGATCCTGAGCCGCGTCTCGTCATAAGGCTTGCCGACGAAGCCGAGCGGCCGCGCCGCCTCCGCGCGCGCCATCGTGCCCTTGTCGCTGAAGGCGCTCATGAACACCGACGGGATGCCCCAGCGCTGCCGGATCTCGATGGCGGCCTCGATGCCGTCGGTACCCTGGGCAAGCCGGATATCCATCAGTATCAGGTCGGGGCGATAGTCCTCGGCCGCCATCACGGCGCCGGGGCCTGAGACAGCCTTGCCGCAGACCATGAAGCCGAGATCCTCGACCATTTCCTCCAGAAGCATGGCGGGAATGGCTTCGTCCTCGACGATCAGGATGCGGACGGCCTGCCCGTCGTCAGGTTCCTGCCGGTCCGAAGGCTGGGGAACGCTGCGTCGGGTGTGGACAAGTCGAAGTTTGGGGAGTGCATGCATCGGACCGGGCTTTGGCTTTCAGGGCGGTAGTGGCAGCGACTTCAACACCGTGGAGCAGAAATAGTTGTGGTGTCCACCATGGAGTTGTTCAAATGGGTCATCAATCAACCAGCGGCGATTAGCCGAAAGCGGTCAACCGGCGGCGGAGATGGTGAACTTGGTCCCTCCACTGCCGGATGCACACGACAGTTCGGCGCCGACCTGTCCCAGCAGCGCGGAAACCATTCGCATACCAAGGCTTTTCGTCGTCGCCGGGTCGAACCCCGGAGGCAATCCCACTCCCTCGTCGGCTACCTGGACCGCGAACGATCCATCCTGGGCGGATTCGAACTGGACCCGGATGATGCCGTGCGTGCCGACCGGATAAGCGTATTTTACGGCATTTGTGACCAGTTCGTTGACGATCAGCGCCAGCGGGATCACCTTGTCGGTAGGCAATTCACGCGTGTCGGCCTGGACTTCGATATGATGGCCCTGCTCGATCATCGCGGAGTGGGAGAGATCGGCGCACAGATCGCGCAGGAATTGGCCGAATTCGACCACGCCGACCTTGTCCGTCTTATAAAGTCTCTCGTGAACACGGGCCACGGTGCCGACGCGGGCGCAGGCCTCGTCGAAATGCCGCCGCGTCACCGGGTCGGCGATCTGCCGGCTTTCCAGCCTGAGCAGGCTGGATACGAGTTGCAGGCTGTTCTTGACCCGGTGGTTGACCTCCCGCAGCATCAGGTCCTTCTGAAGGATCGATCGCCGCAGTTCGAGCAGCGCCATGACCTGCCGGGCCAGACTGCGGAGTGCGGCCTTCCGCTGTTCGTCCAGTTCGCGCGGCTGGGTGTCCAGCACGCAGATGGTGCCGAGAGCGTATCCGTCGTTCGTTTCCAGCGGAACTCCGGCGTAGAAGCGCAGATGCGGCTCGCCCGTGATCAGCGGGTTGTGGGCGAATCGTTCGTCCTTCGCCAGATCGGGGACGATCAGGATGTCCTTGTTCCGGATCGCGTGGGTACAGATGGAGATGTCCCTTGGGGTCTCGCTGACTCCCAGGCCGATTTCGGACTTGAACCACTGGCGGTCGGCATCGACGAAGTTGACCACGGCGATCGGGGCTTGGCAGATATAGGCGGCGAGGCATGTCAAATCGTCGAACTCCGCCTCGCGCGAAGTATCCAGGATGTTGTATCGGTGTAGAGCCTCGAGCCGCTGGATCTCATCGATCTGCCGCCCCGGTATTGCACTGCCCATCAAGCTTACAAGTCCCAAAAAGTCATCTTATCACCCGGCATGTCCTTTCCGGATGTCTTTGTCGGCGTCGTGATGATGCACGGAATTAATGCTAAGAAAAGCACATTTCCGACATACCCGATTGCGCAAGAGCTATTGGAAGATGCCCATTCCAAGGAGAACGGGCATCGCCCCCGGTTTGTTGCCGGAAATGTGCGGTCCGGCCTCAGATATCCAGGCTCCGGATACTCAGGCGGCTTCTTCCCTGCTGGACCCCGAATCATCGGGCAGCGCGAGGTCGAGATGCGTACCCGTGGCGTGCGCGTAGAGCAGCAGGTCGTTCAGCAGCTCCGTTTCGGCATCGGCGGAATCCTTGCGGCGGATCGCGACAAGGCGGTCCAGCGCCTTGATGTTGAAGCCGGCCGACTTCGCCTCGCCCTTGAGGTCCTTGAGGTCGCTTTTCAGTCCATCGATCTCGTTCAGCAGATTTTCCATACGGTCGGCGAACTGCTTCAACTGTTCGGCCGTCGTCGCACCAGAGTCGATCAAGGTTAACTCCATCGGATAAGGGGAGCGCCGTCATACCGGCAGCGGCGTCCGCTGGCAACAGGCCGGTTGCGGAACGTTCGCCGGTTCGGGGCGGTTGAAAAGGGAATGCGGCCGCCGCCTTCGGCGTCAGCCGCTTCTCCCAACAACCAGCAACGGGGCAGGAAATGGTCGACTCACTGTCAGCCTCCGATGGTCAGGCCGGGCGCTATCTCGACAACACGCCCGAGCATCCATACATCCCCTACGACGCGCCAAGCGTGCGGGGGCGAGCACATATCACCAGCGGCAGGACCGGACAGCAGGATACGGCGCCGGCATGGTCGCCGGGAGGGATCAGCGACGTGATCCGCGAGCACCCCATTCCCTTCGTGATGTTCGCCGCGAGCGCCGGCATCCTGCTGGCCGCCTGGATGGGCTATCGCCGGTACGGCGTGCCCGATGCCGTCCGCGACCGTATCCCAGGCATGGGAACGCCCCGTTCCGGCCGGACTACGGTGGGCTGGGCCATGCCGGACGGCTCCGCTTCCCATTCCGACACCATCTCCGGCGAGGCCGCGGACACCCTGGGCCAGACCGGTCGCGAGAACTCTCCTCCGCGTTCGACCGGCCGCGTCGTGCGGACCGAGGGGAACGCACCGATCTTCGACCGGCCATAAGGCAGGAAAGGTCTTGTAAAGGTGTCACGGCGGCGGGCCGCCACCCGCCACCGTGACCCTCGGCCCGCAGCGTGTCGCTTCGATTCCTCAAAATTGTCCCAATAATATCCACTACTATATTAAAACAGCCGTTTTGAAACAGTCGTAATGTATTTCTGCATAATACGACTTCCATTGCACCATAAAACACCCTGAAGTACTTACTGAGACCTGATAAATCCGCGCAGGACAACCGGCGGCGGTGGTTTTGTGTGTCAACTTGACCCCCTGTCCCGTCAGGAATTTGGCAACCTTTTGGCAGGATGCTCGAAAGGGGTATCTGGAGTGTCATGGGGCGGCGAATCAAGCATCGGATCAAGGCGGAAGCTGCATCGAAAGTAGCGATGAATATGCCGGAAAATTCACAGGATTAGCTTCTGAAAGTCACAGCAATTCTCATCGAGGTCACATCTTTGCCACGTCAAATTTCAGTGCATTTCGAATACATTCGCGACCGGGAGAAAAGCAAATCTGCGCTCAGTTAAGTGAAATTTAACGTTTGAGTGCTTGAATACATTACAGGAAGCCTTGCAGCTGGCGTTATGTTAGATCGGCTGCATGAGTACTAGGCTGAACAAGCCTTCTTCCCTGACAAGGATTTGTTGGAGTGCGAATTTACAGTTCGCCGACGGGTCAACTTGTGCCCAAAGACACCGGTGTAGCCGGATCGATGGGGCGGAATTGAGACGCGGCGGCTGTGACCAAGGAACATAAGGCCGGGAAACGCGGCCTTGACCTTAAAAACCGGACGGACAGAGCCAACCGGCGTCCAGGGAAGACATGCAGGAGCCGCCGCCGTCGATTTAAATCGCGACGGTATATGCAACCAGAAAACAAACTGGAAGAAACCATGTACCACTCGAGAATTGGAGTAGAGAAGTCCCTTGGTGAAGGGCGGAACGTCACGAACGCCAGCTCTCTATCGCAAGACTCCTCACCGATCGCACCGCAGGCTCGCCAGGAAGTACGGCAGCCAACAACTCAATCCTCGGGATTTACTGGTTTAGAATATTACAATTCTGTATTTTCTTCTTCGATTGCCGATACCGCCGAAGATCGGAACGAATGTTTCCGCGTCCGTTTCCAGGTCTATTGCCTCGACAACGGGTTCGAAGATCCGGCCGACAACCCCGACGGCCTTGAGCGCGACGGCTTCGACAGTCACTCCGCTCACTCGATCCTGACCCACAACGCCACCGGCAATGCCATCGGCACCGTCCGACTGGTTCTTCCCGACGAAGACGGCGAGCGCCGCGTGCTCCCGATGCAGCGGATCGCCGGAGCGGTCGCCGCCGACGACGTGGCTCCCTTCCCGGTCTGGCGCACCGCCGAGATTTCCCGCTTCTCCATCGTCAAGAGCTTCCGCCACCACACGCCCGACCAGGGCTTCGAAGCTCAGCTCTCGTCCGAGGAATGGCGCAAGATGCTCTTCCATCTGCCGCTCGGACTTATTAAATCCTGTGTCGAGATGAGCGTGCGCGAGGGCATGACCCATTGGGCCGCCGTGATGGAGCCGGCTCTGCTTCGCCTGCTGACCCGTCTCGGCATTCACTTCAACCCGCTGGGTTCGCTGGTCGAGTACCACGGACGGCGTCAGCCCTGCTGGGTCGATCTGGATGCCATGCTGGCCCGCGTCCATGCCGAGCGCCCGGACGTCTGGGACGTGATTACCGACGGTGGCCGGCTGTGGCCGCTGCCGCAGGCAGCCGGGGCGGAAGCCGCCGACTTGAATGACGCCGGCTTGAATGAAGTTGAAGTGACCGTTGACGATGTGATCGCCGCACAGGCGATGCCCGAGCGCCGCGCCGCCATGCGCTGACAGACAGCTGACAGACGGGGGCGGCCCGGAGGAAACAAGGAACTTGCCGACCATGACCATTCCAGCGATGCCTGCGCGCGCCGCCGACTTCGATTACGACGAGGCGTTCAGCCGCAACATCGGATGGGTGACCGAATGGGAGCAGCAGATATTGCGCACCAAACGGATCGCCATAGCGGGAATGGGGGGAGTAGGCGGGGTTCATCTCCTGACGCTGGCGCGCCTCGGCATCGGTTCATTCCATGTCGCCGACATGGACGTCTTCGAGACCGTCAATTTCAACCGCCAGATCGGCGCTTCGACCGCCACGCTCGGCCAGCCCAAGGTCGACGTCATGGCCGGCATGGCGCGCGACATCAATCCGACCGCCGAGATCCGGCGTTTCCCCAACGGAATCAACGACGACAACATCGACGACTTCCTGGACGGCGTCGATCTGTTCATCGACGGCTTCGACTTCTTCGTGATCGACATCAGGGCCAAGGTCTTCGCCCGCTGCGCCGAACTGGGTATCCCGGCAATCACCGCCGGACCGATCGGGATGGGCACCGCCTATCTGATCTTCATGCCCGGCCAGATGACCTTCGAGCAGTATTTCGGGCTGGACGGACAGCCGGTCGAGCAGCAATACGTCAATTTCCTGGTGGGGCTTACTCCGCGCGCGATGCACCGGTCGTATCTGGTCGATCCGACGCGCCTGGATCTGGTCAACAAGCGCGGCCCCTCCACCGCGATGGCCTGCCAGCTCTGCGCCGGCGTCACCGGCATCGAGGCTCTGAAGATCCTGCTGGAGCGCGGCGACGTGAAGGCCGCCCCCTGGTTCCATCAGTTCGATGCCTATACCGGGCGTCTGGTCAGCAAGCGCCTGCCCGGCGGCAGCCGGCATATCGGCCAGCGGCTGAAGCAGAAGCTGGGCGCCCGCATGATGCGCGCCATCGCGAGCAACGCGCCAAAGCCCCAGTCTGCCGCCGCCGCGCCGGAAAGCCGGTCGGAAATGTGGCGCATCCTGGATCTGGCCCGCTGGGCGCCCAGCGGCGACAACAGCCAGCCCTGGCGCTTCCGGATCGACGGCGACGACGCCGTGACGATCACGATCCACCACGAGGCCGGAACCAACGTCTACGAGTACAACAACGGCCAGCCGACCCTGCTGTCCGCCGGCCACCTGCTGGAAACCCTGCGCATCGCCGCCAGCCGCTACGGACGGCGGATGGAGTGGAGCCATCGCCGGGAGGACCAGGGCGCCAACGGTTCCCACGAGGACATCGTCAGCGTCCGCCTGCCGCGCCAGCCGGGGCTTCGGGCTGACCCGCTGGAAGGCTTCGTCCGGCTGCGCTCGGTCGATCGCACCGCCTACAGCACCACGGCGCTGACCGACCGGCAGAAGGCCGAGCTGTCGAACGCGCTCGGCCCAGACCTCAAGCTGTCCTGGTTCGACACCCGCCCGCAGCGGCGCAGCTTCGCCCGGCTTAACGGTCTGGCGACCGACATCCGCCTGCGCTGCCGGGAAGCCTACGACGTCCATCGCCGGATGCTCGATTGGGACAACCGCTTCAGCCCCGCCGGGCTGCCGGCGACCGCCATCGGCCTCGACCGCATGACGCGCTCGCTGATGCGCTGGGCCATGAAGGACTGGTCGCGGGTGAAGATGATGAATCTGGCCGGCACTGGGGCGGCCAGCCTTCAGATCGACATGCTGCCGGGGATGAAGTGTGCCGGGCACTTTACGGTGACATGGCGCAACCCGCGCTCGCAGCCCGCGACGCCGGAGGAACTGCTGCGCGCCGGCGAGAGGCTCCAGCGCTTCTGGCTGACCGCGACGATGCTGGGCTTGGCGCTTCAGCCGGGGCTGGCGCCGATCGCGTTTTCGACCCATGCGCTGCATGGCGTGCGCTTCACGGAAGACCCGAAGCTTCTGGCGAAGGCGGAAAAGCTGGCGGTGGAAGTCGCGCGGGTGACGGGGGCGGAGGTCGATCAGCTCGTCTTCATGGGGCGGATCGGGCGGCCGAAGTCGATGCGGTCCACCAGCCGGTCCTGCCGGCGTCCGCTGGAGGAGCTGGTCGTCGGTGGGGAACGTGCTCCCTCACCCTCCCATGCTGCGCATGGGGCCCTCCCTCTCCCGGAGGGAGAGGGGCAAGTAATTCAATCTGAGGATGTTGTGGTGAAATGACGCGATCCACAGTCAATTCATTGAAATAGCTTAGAATATCCTCTCGAAATCAATAGCCCCTCTCCCTCCGGGCTAGTCTATCAACAGATCTTTTGCCGGAGAGCTACGCCCTCGCAGATTGTTGCGAAGCGAGCATAGCCTCTGGCAAAGGTGATGGGTCCAGCCGGCTTTGATTTGGGATAACCGTCCCAGCCTCCCAGACGGGCGATGAACCATGCGGCCCAGGCCAGCGTGTCGGGCGGGTGTGGGTTTTTGCTGGCGGCGGTGCGACCTTCCAGACTTGGCTGGAGGGCGATCAGGACGCTGACCTGCTCTGCGGAGAAGGTGTCGCCGATCGGGCGAACCAGGACGCCGTCGCGAACGCCGAGCAGTTGCAGGATGTGCGTGGCGGCGACTAAGGCGACGAAAGCCAGCCGCTGAAGCGCGTCGGCGCTTTCGAGCTGGCTCGACTCGATATCCAGCCCCTGCGTCTTGAGAGTGCGGAAAAGCTGCTCGATGGTCCAGCGCCGCCGGTACCAAAGCACGATTTCCAAAGCTTTGGCGGTGTCCTCGACCTGATGTGTCGTCAGCAGCCGCCAATGGACCGGGTCTTCGCCGGCGGGGGCGTCCACTTCGCGAACATCGACCATCCGA
>DASQKT010000385.1:0-5278 GCA_035630415.1 Skermanella sp. | reverse complement strand
GAACAGTGTCGGGGCGGATCACCCCAAGGTCCGCGAGTTGCGCGACCTGTCGATCTGGTCGGAAGGCCAAGTCTGGTGCAGCCCCGAGATGCACGGGGCGGTGACCGGAGTCTTCAAGAACCAGATCGACTGGCTGCCCCTGTCGGAAGGCTCGGTCCGACCGACCCAGGGCCGCACCCTGGCCGTGATGCAGGTTTCCGGCGGTTCGCAGAGCTTCAACGCCGTGAATACGCTACGCCTGCTCGGCCGCTGGATGCGCATGTTCACCATCCCCAACCAGTCGAGCGTCCCCAAAGCCTACGAACAGTTCGACGACGCCAGCCGAATGCTCCCCGGCCCGCTCTACGACCGTGTCGTGGACGTGATGGAAGAACTGGTCCGCTTCACCTGGCTCCTGCGCGACCGCTCCGACTATCTGGTCGACCGCTACAGCGAGCGGAAGGAAGCATTCAAGCTGCCGGAAAAGCTGTAAGGCACTGTCCCCGCCGAAAGGGTAAATCCATCGAAAAGGTCGATGGCTTCAGAAAATTTGCCATAGCTCAATACACCCGCTTGACAGAAATCCAGCGCGCCTTCAGTCTTGCTTCATGTTCGCAAGGGGCAAAGATGGCTCCGTCATGATGCGGGCAAAGTAATACCCCATAAGCCGCTTGTCGGCAGAGGCAAAGGCGCCCACAGCAGTAATAGCTGGCGGGCGCTTTTTGCGTTGCTGGATTGGAGTATCGTGACCGCACGCAGGTATTTTAATATCGGAGTCATGTTTTCTTCCACCGGACCCTACAACGTGGTCGCGCGGTCGATGCTGAACGGCGCTTTGCTGGCCCTGGAGGAAGTAAACAACGATCCCGGTTTTCCGGTCGAACTGGTCCCCGTCGTGGTCGATCCGGGCGGAGAACTGGCCGGATATCATGCCTGCGCCACCGATCTGCTGGCTCGGCGGAACATCCGCCACGTCGTCGGCTGCTATACGTCATCCAGCCGGAAGGAAGTGATCCCGCTTTTTGAAAAGCATGACGCTCTGCTCTGGTATCCGTCGCACTACGAAGGCTTCGAGAGCGGCGACAACGTCGTTTATACCGGTGCCGCACCCAACCAGCATATCGTCCCGCTGCTCGATCATCTGCTGACGCATTGCGGCAAGACCGCTTGGTGCATAGGCTCCAACTATATCTGGGCGTGGGAAAACAACCGGATACTTCGGCAGGCCGTCGTGGGTCAGGGCGGTTCGGTCGCGGCGGAACGCTACTTCGCAGTCGGAGAAACCGACCTCCGGCGCGCGATCGAACAGATCCTGGAAGCCCGCCCCAGTTTCGTCTTCAATACGCTGATCGGGCAGTCGGCCTACCAGTTCCTTCGAGACTTCCGCGCCATGGCAGCCGAGCGCGGCATCGATCAGGCGCGGGAAATCCCGGTCGCAAGCTGCTCCCTATCGGAACCGGAGCTTGAAGCGATCGGGGGCGACGCGGTGGACGGGCATCTCAGCTCCAGCGTCTATTTCTCCTCCATCACGTCCACCGCCAACCGGGCGTTCGTGTCGGCTTACCGCCGGCGCTTTCCCAATGGTCCCGCCATGTCGGCCGATGCGGAAGCCTCCTACGTCGCCATGGGCCTGCTGGCCCGAGCGCTGGCCCATGCCGGCACTGACGATATCGCACAGGTGAAATCCGCCGTGACGCGGCTGCGCCTCCAGGCGCCGCAGGGAGAGGTCTGGATGGACGAGGATACCCTTCACGCCTACCTGACGCCGCGTATCGGGCGGTCCAACCGCAACGCCCAGTTCGACATCATCATGGAGGCGGCCCAGCCGGTCCGCCCCGATCCCTACTTGGTCTGGAACTCGTCGCGCTATGATGAAACGGCGCGTCCGGGCCGGAACCTGAAGGCGGTGTCATGACGGCGGCCCGGCTGGTTCAGAACTTCCGCGGCGTGCGGGCGTTGCTGGCGCTGGTCGACGCCGCCGACGCCGTCGCCGGGACCCTGAAGAAGCTGGGCGCCGTCGTCTCCATCACTACGCCCGATCTGCTGTCGCCGGAACTGCTGGCCGGTTTCGACGTGCTGCTGCTCGACCTCGACCACGGCATTCCCGAAAGCTGCGCCTGGGCGCGGCTGGGACAGACGCCGCCGCTGCCGGTCATCGGCATCATCGGGGTCGAGGCGCCCAGCCAGTTGAAGGCGCTGCTCCAGCTTGGCGTAACGGCCCATCTGCGGAAGCCGGTGCAGGGCGCCAGCGTCTACGCGGCCCTCTATATCGGCCTCAACGAATGGAACCGCCGCCGCCATACCGACGAACGCCTCGCCGCCGCCGAAGGGCGTAAGCGCAGCCGCAGGTTCGTCATCAAGGCGGTGTTGCAGGTCATGAATCAGCGCGGCGTCAACGACGACGAAGCGTTCCAGATACTCAGGCGCGAGAGCATGAAGCAACAGCTCAGCGTCGAGGCGTTCTCGGAAGAGATCGTAAGAAAAGCCCTCGAAGAGGGTATCGCGGGAGTGAATTCCGAAAGGGGTTGAGGCTCAACAACTCAAAACATAACAACAGGTGAGGTTGACATGTCTTGTCCGATCTATGGAAGTTTCCTGGGTGGGCGTTTCCTGGGCGCGTTCTCCATCGCCACCCTGGCTTTGGCATCCACCGCCCTGGCGCAAAGCCCCGTGAAAATCGGCGTCCTGGAAGACCAGTCCGGTGAGTTCGCCGCCGCCACGCTGCCGAAGGTCCACGGCATCGAACTGGCCGCCGAGGAAATCAACAAGGCCGGCGGCATCGCCGGGCGCAAGATCGAGTTGGTCGTCTACGACACCCAGTCCGACAATACCCGCTATCAGGAAATGATGCGCCGCGTGCTCCAGCGCGACAAGGTGGACGTCGTCTTCGCCGGCTTCTCCAGCGCCTCGCGTGAAGCCTACCGGCCGATCGTCAACCAGTTCAACGGCCTTGCCTTCTACAACAACCAGTACGAGGGCGGCGTCTGCGACGCCAACATGATCGTCACCGGCGCCGTGCCGGAACAGCAGTTCTCCACCCTGATCCCGTGGATGATGGAGAAGTACGGCAAGAAGGTCTACACGATCGCCGCCGACTACAATTTCGGCCAGATTTCCGCCGAATGGGTCCGCCAGATCGTCAAGGAGAACGGCGGAGAGATGGTCGGGGAGGAGTTCATCCCGCTCGGCGTTTCCCAATTCTCCCAGACCATCCAGAACATCCAGCGCGTCAAGCCGGACATTCTGATGACCCTGCTGGTCGGTACGGCCCAGGCTTCGTACTACGAGCAGGCCGCCGCCGCCAACCTCAAGGTGCCGATGGGCAGCTCGGTCAATGTCGGGCAGGGCTATGAGCACAAGCGCTTCACCCCGCCCAGCCTCGCCAACATGCATGTCACGACCAACTACATCGAAGAGGTCGACACGCCGGAGAGCAAGGCCTTCATCACCAAATGGCGCGCCAAGTACCCCAACGAGCCCTACATCAACCAGGAAGCCGAGAACTCCTACCACGCGATCTACCTCTACAAGCAGATGGTCGAGCGAGCCGGTTCGACCGACCGCGAGAAGATTCGCGGCGTCATCGCCAAGGGCGACGTCTGCGTCGATGCTCCCGAGGGCAAGGTCTGTATCGATCCCAAGAGCCAGCACGCTTCCCACACGATCTATCTGGCTGTCGTCGGCGCCGATCACTCCATCACTTTCCCCAAGGTGTGGAACGACATCAAGCCGTATTGGCTGGGCGAGGCAGGATGCGACCTGACCAAGTCGGACCCGAGCGCCCAATACACCCCCAGCAACCCACCGCCGAAAGGCTGAGACCGATCCTCTTCCTCTCCCCGTACTGCTCTGCGGGGAGAGGAACCTTCTGTTTTCGAGTTCCGGGGATCGTTGACTGATGGAAATACTAAGTGCGCTTTTCGCATTCCTCTATCAGGCGGGGGACGCCTTCGCGTTCCTTGTCCTGGCGGCGTGCGGGCTGGCGATCATCTTCGGCATGATGGGCGTCATCAACCTCGCCCATGGCGAGTTCATCATGTGCGGCGCCTATGTCACCGTCTTCGCCGTCCGGGCTGGCCTGCCGCTGCCGCTCGGCATCGCCTGCGGCACCATTGCCGCCGGTCTGGTCGGTATCCTGCTTGAACTGCTGGTGGTGCGGCACCTCTATAACCGGCCGCTCGACACCATCGTCGCGACCTGGGGCATCAGCCTGATCGCGACGCAGGGCGTACTGATCCTGCTGGGATCGACGATGCGCGGCGTGGGCACTCCCCTGTCCAGCTTCACCTTCGGCGATTATTCGTACTCGCAGTACCGGCTGGTGCTGATGGCAGCCGCCGTGGTCGTGCTGGTCGCGCTGTACGTGATCTTCAACAAGACGCGGTTCGGCGTCCATGCCCGCGCCACGATCCAGGTTCCCCATATGGCGGAGGCGCTGGGCGTCAATACGCGCCTGATCTATTGCCTGACCTTCGGCCTCGGCTCGGCGCTCGCCGGTTTGACAGGCGGGCTCTACGCGCCGACCATGACCATGGTGCCGTCGATGGGCGCCACCTTCATCATGGAAGCCTTCGTCACGGTGGTCGTCGGAGGAGCCGACGTTTTCCTTGGGACGGCGCCCGCCGCTGCGGTGCTCGGCGTCATCAAGGCGGCGATGACTTCATGGCAGGGCCAGTTGGCCGGTCAGATCAGCATGCTGATTGCCGTCATCATCGTGATCCGCGTCCTGCCCAATGGGATATCCGGCTGGCTGTTGAGGGAGCGCGGCTGATGCTGGCAAAGGCGAATAAGCTTCTCAACGGGCCGCAGACGATGGGTCGGGGGCCTGCGTTCTGGACCGGCTTCGTCGTGGTGGTGCTGGCGGCGGCGGCTTATCCGAGCTTCACGGATGGCTGGACCGTCGGCAACACGGTGTACTTCTTTAACTGGATCTTCATGGCGCTGGGCCTCAGCCTGATCTGGGGCTACGGCGGCGCGCTGTCGTTCGGCCAGACGGCGTTCTTCGGGCTGGCAGGCTACGCCTATGGCATCCTGACGCTCAATTTCGGCAGCGACTACGGCTTCACGATCCTGGCGGTCGTGATCGCCGTCGCGGTATCGGCCGTGTTCGCGTCGGTGCTCGGCTATTTCCTGTTCTTCGGCAGGATCAGCGGCGTCTTCCTTGGCATCGTCACGCTGTCGGTGACGCTGGTGTTTGAGCGGTTCATGGCGCAGACCGCCGGACCCGAATGGCGAGTGGGCACCGCCCGGCTCAACGGCTTCAACGGCATGACCGGCATGCCGCCGCTGACCATCCCGT
>DASQKT010000384.1:0-32109 GCA_035630415.1 Skermanella sp. | reverse complement strand
GAAATCACCGTGCCGACGAACGACAGCGTCACCGCGACCTTGAGGGAGGCGAACAGGTAGGGCATCGCGCGCGGCAGACCGACGTTCAGCAGGATATCGCGCTTGGTCGCCTTCAGCGTCCGCAGGACGTCTTCCAGCTCTGGTTCGGTGGTGGCGAGGCCGGTCGCCATGTTCACGACCACCGGAAAGACCGAGATGATCATGGAGGTCAGGATCGCTGGCACCGTGCCGGCCCCGAACCACAGCACGAAGATCGGCACCACGGCGACCTTGGGGATCGACGAGAAACCGACCAGCAGCGGGAATGCCACATTATAGGCGAGGCGCGAGGAGCCGATCAGCATTCCGATCAGGATACCCGCCGAAACGCCGAGCGCGAACCCGACCAGCGTGGTGTAGAGCGTCTGTACGGCATGGGGCATCAGGGCCGGCCAGCGGTCGATCAGCACCATGACGATCTGGCTTGGCCGGGGCAGGACGAACTCGCTGATGCCGAAGAGGAGGCAGGCAAGTTCCCACACCACGAAGACGCCGACGATCAGGGCGGCGGACGCCAGTTTCTCGCGGTTCAGGCGGGTCATGGGGCGGCTCCCACGGCGCTGCGTGCTTCTACGATAAGAGTGCGCAGCTTGTGCGTCAGGTTGGTGAAACCGGGTTCGAAAGTCGTGTCGATCGACCGGGGCCGGGCGAAGCCGACCGGCTCATCGACCAGGATGCGACCGGGACGGGCGCTCATCACGACGATGCGGTTGGCGAGATAGGCGCTTTCCCGCAGATCGTGGGTCACCAGCAATACCGTCGGCTTGGTGTCAATCCAGAGCGTCTGAAGGATGCCCCACAGCTCTTCCCGCGTGAACTGGTCGAGCGCGCCGAACGGCTCGTCCAGCAACAGCAGGTTGGGGTCGTGGATCAGCGCCCTGCACAGCGACGCCCGCTGCTGCATGCCGCCGGACAACTGCCACGGATACTTGCCCCCGAAGTCCTTCAGCCCGACCTTGGCGAGCAGGGCTTCAGCCCGGTCGCGGTACTCGCCCTTGCGCTTGGTGGCCCAGTGCTTCCGGAACGGCTGGACGATCTTGAGCGGCAGCATGACGTTGTCGCGGATGCTCAGCCAGGGCAGCAGGGTCGGGTTCTGGAAGGCCATGCCGATCCGCACGTCCTGCGCGCCGACTTCCCGTCCCGCCACGAAGACGTGGCCGCTGGACGCCTTCAGGAGATCGCCGACCAGCTTGAGGATGGTGGACTTGCCGCATCCCGACGGACCGACCAAGGCGATGAAGTCGCCTTCGCCGATCTGGAGCGAGATGTCGTCGAGCGCCTTGGTGGCGCTGGGACCCTTGCCGTAGGAGACGGTGACGTTCTCAAGTTCGATGAACAGGTTGGGCCGGGTTTGCGGTTCCAGTTCCGGGATGGGTACGGGTGCCGGAATGATCCGGGCGACGGGTCTCGGGTTGGTCGTCATGCGGCCTCCTGGGCGGAAGTGCCTGCTCCCCCAATATTCTTGCCGGTAATGGCGGCCGTCGTTTCCTCGACATGGCGCGGTTCGGGCGCCGGCATGTTCTGGATGCGCGTGACCGACAGTCCCCAGCCGCCGACGTCCTCGACAAGCTTGCGGTCCTTCATGACGAAGCGACCGCGCACCAGCGTATGGACGGGAGCGCCGACCGTCTCGAAACCCTCGAACGGCGTGATCTTGCCTCGGGAATGGAGATCCTTGGCCCGGATGGTTTCCCGCCGGTTCAGATCGACCAGCGCGATATCGGCATCGGCTCCCGGAACGATGGCCCCTTTGTTCGGGAACAGGCCGAACGCCTTGGCGGGGGCCGTGGAGGATATGCGGACATAGTCGGTCAGCGACAGCCGACCGGCATGGACCTGGGTCAGCATCAGCGGCATCTGGGTCTCGACGCCGGGAAAGCCGCAGTCGGCGCGCCAGATATCGTCGCGCAGCTTTTCCTCGGGATCATGGGGCGCGTGGTCGGTCGCGATCATGTCGATCGTGCCATCCTTCACCCCCTGCCACAGCGCGTCCTGATGATGCTTTTCCCGGACGGGAGGGTTGACCCGGATGATCGAGCCGAGATCGGTATAGGCATGCTCGTCGAACAGCAGGTAGTGCGGGCAGGTCTCGCCGGTGATATCGACGCCGCGCGCCTTGGCTTCACGCAAGGGGCGCAGCTCGTCGCCCGACGATATGTGCAGGATATGGATGCGGGCTCCCGTCCACTCCGCCAGGATCGCGGCGCGGGCGACCGCTTCGGTTGCGACCACGGCGGGGCGGGAGGCCAGATGGGCGAGCGGGTCGCGCCGGCCCGCCGCCATCAGCTTCTTCTGCCGCAGCGCCATGATCGACGCGGTTTCCGCGTGAAGCGAGATCCGCAAGCCATGCCGGGCGATGATCTCGAACCCTTCGAGCATCGCGCCGGTGGAGGGCGACGGCAGGTTCCCGAAAGTGTTTCCCATGAAACATTTGAAGGCTGCGACGCCGCCTTTGACCAAGCCTTCGAGCTGGTCCAGGTTGTCCTCCGCCAGCAGGCCGTAGAGGCCGTAATCGACATAGGCCTTCTCCGCCGCCTTCTGCTTCAGCTTCAGCGCCTCGACCGTGCCAGTCGGCGGGTTGGTGTTGGGCATCTCGAAGACGGTGGTCACTCCTCCCATCGCGGCTGCCGCCGTACCAGTCCGCCAGTCTTCCTTATGGGTGTAGCCGGGCTCGCGAAAATGGACATGCGCGTCGATAGCGCCGGGCAGCAGGTGAAGGCCGGTCGCGTCGAAGGTTTCGCGCGCCGGCGGCATCGCTTCATCGGAGCCGACGGCGACGATCCGGCCATCCCGGATGGCGACAGCTCCCTTGAAGCTGGTCTGATCGGTGACGATGACGCCGCCCGTGATGACGAGGTCGGCCGTGGCGTGGTTCGGTTCCATATCGGTATCCATGCTTTAAAGAGAGGCCCAGCCGCCATCGACCGGGAGATCGACGCCAGTGATCTGGCGGGCGGCGTCGCTGGCGAGGAAAAGGCAGGCATTGGCCACGTCCTCCCCGGTGGAGACGCGCCGCAGCGCGTAGTCGGCGGCGTGTTTCTCGGCGGCTTCTTCTTCCGTGATACCGAGCCGTTTCGCCATTTCCGGCACCACCTTGCCCCGGAAGCGCGGTCCCTCGACCATGCCTGGGGCCACGCAGTTGACGTTGACGTTGTAAGGTCCCGCTTCCAGCGCGAAGGACTTGGTGATGCCGCGCAGGCCCCACTTGGACGCGGAATAGGCCATCCGCCCGGCCCGGCCGCGCATGCCGAAGGTGCCGCCGACATTGACGATCTTGCCGTAGCGCTGCTCGATCAGCACCGGCATGACGGCGCTCATCGAGTTGAAGCAGCCGGTCATGTTCAGCTCGACGATCTCGTCGAACTCCTCGCGTGTCGTCTCCCACCCGGTCTTACCGACCGGGCCGGAGCCGCCCGCGACGTTTACCAGCACGTCGATCCGGCCGAAAGCCGCGACCGTGCGCTCGGCAGCACCTTGGCACTGCATCTCGTCCGTGATGTCGCAGGGAATGACGATGGCTTGCACCCCCAGCGCCTTCGCCCGCTCCGCGACCGGCTCGATCGCGGCGATGTCGCGCCCGACCAGCGCCAGGCGGCAGCCCTCGGATGCGAAGGCCAGGGTCACGGCCTCACCCATCCCCTTGGCGGGGCCGGTGATGATGACGACCCGCTCTTTCAGTCCCAATTCCATGTCTTTGGCTTCTGATCTTCAATTGATGACAGTGGTCGGACGCTCGGACAGCGGCGGCAGGTACGCGTCGGTGAAGATCGCCGAGGCTTCCGGGGTGCGTTCCAGCCCGTTGGCCTTGACGACCATGTCGATGGCCCGCTTCAGCCGCTCGCCATCGACGTCGCCAAGGCCGATCTTGGCGATCTCCGGATGGTTCATTTCCATCTTCAGGGTGGCGACGGTGCGCTCGATCTCGACCTGCTTGTTGAGCAGCGGCTCGCGCTTCATCACGGTTTCGACCGAACCGGCGGGATCGGCGATCATGTCCCTGGTCGCCCGGTTGACGGCACGGACGAAGCCCTTCACCGCATCGCCGTGCTCCTTGGCGAAAGCCTGGGAGACGACGATGGCGTTGGAATAAAGGTCCATCCCGTAGTCGCCATAGTTGATGAAGCGGAAGTCTTTGTCCGGGTTCATGCCGGCGCTCTTGGCGCTGAAGGCGATCGTGTTGACGTAGCCGAAGACGCCATCGACCTGACCGCGCTGAAGCATCTGCTCGCGCAAGTTCGCCTGCATGTTGGTGACGGCGACCTTGGAGGCGTCGATCCCCGCGACTTGGGTAAAGGCCGGGAAGAGCTTCAGCGCCCCGTCGTTGGCGGGGCCGCCGATCGTCTTGCCTTCAAGGTCTTTGGCTGTCTTGATCGGGCTGTCCGCCTTGACCGCGATGGTGAAGGGCGGCGTGTTGTACATCATGTAGACGGCAACAGGCGCTTCGTCCGGCGACTTGGACGCCAGCGTGATCAGCGCGTTCACGTCGCCGAAGCCGATGTCGTAGGCTCCCGTCGCGACCTTGGTGATGGAGGCTGCCGACCCTTCGCCCTGGTCGATGGTGACGTCCAGCCCTTCCGCCTTGAAGTAGCCCTTGTCCTCCGCGATGAAGAACAGCGCCTGCGGACCCTGGTACTTCCAGTTGAGGACCAGCTTGACCGGTGTCTGGGCCAAGGCCGTCGCGGCGAGGCTGGAAGTCCCGATCAGGACGCCCGCCAGGACGGCGGCATATTTCGCAGCACATTTCAGGGACCGCTTGCTGAAGACGCTGTTCATGGGGCGATTTTCTCCGGTGACTCTGTCGAAGCGACGGTGCGACCAGAGGCTATGAGCCTTCAAAGCACTCCTCAAACGCCGTTTTCTCGCTATGGTGATGCCGGAAAGTATACACACCGGGATATGCCGACATGAGACACATGCGCATCTGGCGCTATGTCGAGGAAGCCGCGCGCTTCGGCTCGCTCCGCAAGGCGGCGGAGCACCTGAACGTCACGCCGTCGGCGCTCCAGCGCAGGATTCAGGACGTCGAGGAGGATCTGGGCGCCGCCATCTTCGAGCGCTCGGCCCAGGGCATCCGGCTGACCGCCGCCGGGGAGAGCTTCATCCGCTGGGTCCGCACCCAGGCCGCCGACCTCGACCGCGTCCGCTCCCATATCGAGGACTTGTCGGGCTTGAGGCGCGGGCATGTCAGGATCGCCTGTAGCCAAGCGCTGGTGAACTACTTCCTGCCGACGGAAATCTCGGCGTTCCGGGCACGCTTTCCGCTGGTCAGCTTCCAGATCGCCGTCGTCGATCAGGGCTCGGCGCTGCGGATGCTGCGGGAGTTCGAGACCGACCTTGCGATCATCTTCAGCCCGCGCAAGACGGCGGAATTCCAGCCGCTGATGACGCTGGGACAGCGCATCGTCGCCATCGTCGCCGCCGACCATCCGCTGGCCGGTCAGAAGGTCGTCCGGCTGCGCGATTGCGCGCAGTATCCCATCGCCCTGCCGGACGGCAGCTTCGGCACCCGTGCCATCCTCGACGACCTGCTTGCCGTCAGTTCGGCCAAGCTGTCGGTGGAGCTGGAGGCCAATTCGTTCGAGATGCTGCGCAACCTCGCCCGCTCCGGCAATGTGGTGACCTTCCAGATCGAGATCGGAGCACCGGTGCCTGAGACGGACCCCGGCCTCGTCGTGCTGCCGCTGAGCGACGTCGATCTGGCTCACGGCCCTCTTGTCCTGGGCCAGCAGCGGGGCCGCACCCTGCCCGTCGCGACCGCGAAGTTCGCCGAACAACTGGCGCGCCGCCTGGACGAGACGCGGAGGACGCCGCAGATTTCTGAGCCTGGGTGAACCCCTGGCTTAACGGACCCCTTGGTCCTTGCCAACGATCACGGCGTTGCGCAGCAGCGACATGGGCGGGGCGAGGCGAAGGCGCTTGGCCGTGTCGATGTTGATCAGATACGCATAGTCCTTGAGGCTGGCGACGGTCAGGTCTTCCGCGCGGACTCCCTCGAACAGGATCTTTTCGGCCTGACTGCCCGCCAGCAGCCCAACGACGAAGTTCGGGCTGACCACGCCCAGCAGCCCCGTCCCCTGCCGGATCGGGACTTCGCCCGCCGACGCGACCGGCAGGCCGGCCGCGACCGCAGCCTCGGTGAAGGCGGACACGTTGGACAACAGGAACGAGCTCGACCCGATATAGACGAAGTCCACCCGCGCTTCGGCCAGTTGGCCGATCACGTCGGGGATCGCCGCCGGGTCGGGCCGGCCCGATGCGTCCACCGGAACCGGCACTTCCACCAGTTCGAACTCCATCGGCCCGGCAAGGGCGCGCAGCCGCTTGACGTTGTCCACGGCATTGGGCTCGTCGGTATTGTAGGCGACACCCAGGCGGCGCATCGGCCGGTAGCGCCGGATCGCGTTGATCTGGACGTCGTCGGGGACCACGCTCATGGAGCCGGCGATCCCGGCGCGGCCCGAACCCTGGGGACCGGCGACGAGACCGGAGCCGATCGGGTCGGTGACGTTGGCGAACACGGCGGGAGCGCCGAGTGGCTGGGCGGGAGCCGTCAGGGTTCCGAGCGCCGCCAGCGAGACCGTCGTCCCCCATGTCAGCACGAGGTCCAACTCCCCGTCCCTCGCCTCCTCCACCAGGTCGGCCAGCCGGCGGCGGTCCTGCCTGGCGTCGCGCATCTCGAACGCGACGGGCAGGTGACGACGCTCGAACCAGCTCTTGAAGCCCTGGCAAAGCTCCTCGCAGCCGCGCCAGAGGAGCATCATGACCTGCTTCCGCTCGCCCGGACCGGCGGCATCCGGTGTTCCGGCAAGGCATGGACCGGCGGAGATCAGGAGCGACAGGGCCAGCAGGAAAGCCTTGACCATCTCACATCACCAGCAGGGGCTGCGGCAGGAAAGCACTTATCAGCTCTTGATACGCCGCCATATCGACCAGCTTCAGCCCGCGCGCCGCGAAGGCGTCCAGCGCCTCCCGGTTCGGGTAATAGCAGAGCTTGGCCGGCAGCACGCCCGGCTCCCGCTCGTCAAGGGCTTCTCCCCGGTCGATCCAGGCGACCAGTTCGGCCATCATGGCGGCGCCGATGCGGTGCAGCTCGATATTGGCCATATGCGCGGAAACGGCGGGATCGACCGGCACTTCGTGGACCATGACGATGGAGCCGGCGTCCAGTTCCGGCACCATGCGATGGACGGTCACGGTGAAAGCCGGGTCGCCCTGGAGCATCGCGTAGAAGTGCGGGAACAGCCCGGCCAGCCGGGGCAGCGCTCCGGGATGCATGTTGAAGGCGAGACGGGGCATCCCCGGCAAGCCCGGCCTGATCTGGAAGCTGTAGCGGATCGACAGCAGGATGTCCGGGCGCATCCGCTCGACGGTGGCGGCGAAGACGGGATCGTCGGAAGACCGCACGATATCCATTCCGACGCCACGGGCCGCCAGCCGGGGAAAGGTCATCAGGCTGCCCGGATCGGACCGGCCGCTGGAAACCAGCCGCTCGACGAAGGGCTCGACGACGCCGATCGGGAAATCCCGCTCGACGAACTTCACCTGAGCAAGCTCGGGCGTCGATTCCTCGATGGGGCGGGTCCGCTCGGCCAGCATTACGTGGACCTCGTGCCCGCGCAAGGCCGGCAGCAGGACGTTCATCGCTACCAGCGATGTGAGATCGCGCTTCGTGCAGACCAGGATCTTCATTCCGCCCCTCTCAGTTCGGCATCAATCGAGTCCCGCCGGACACCTCGAAGGACAGGCACCGCCAATGCCATCAGTCCGTGCGCCAGGGATACGACGACCACGAGCGCGCCGATGGCGCCGATGGCAGGCCCGAAGCCGATGGAAACGGCGATGGCCGCAGCTGCGGCCGGTCCGACGACGCTGCCGATCCGCTCCATCATGCGCAGCACGCCGAGCATGGTGGTCCGGCCGTGGCGTTCAGCTTCCGGCTGGCAGACCTTGGTGGCGAAGGCGACGCCAGGCGCCACGCACATCGCATGGCCGACGCCGAGGCAGGCCACGATCAGCAGGACCAGATGGGTCTCGTCGGCACCCGCCAGCAGCCACGCCCCAGCGCCGGACACGGCGCCGCCCAGGATCATCAAGGCGAAATGGGCGTTCCGGCGGTCGGCAAGGCGGGCGGCCATCGGACCCGCCGCGATGTTCATGAAGGAGTAGATGATCAGCACGCGGGCGATATCCGCCTGCCCCGCCCCGATCTCCGACAGGCGTAGCGGCACCAGATAGAACAAGATGCCGGTCAGCGCTATTTTCGACGGTATCGCCGCCAGCAGCAGGAACGCCAGGAACGCCGGGTTGAGCAGCATGTCGCGCATCGCGGCGAGCAGGCTGGACCTTCGGGTCACGGGATGGACTTCCGAGGGTGGCACCATGCGCCACGCGATGACGCCGGCCAGCGCCGCGATGGCCGCCGACGCAGCGAAGGCGGCGTTCGGCCCGACGCGATCCGCGACGATGCCGCCGATGGCGGTGCCGCAGATGCTGGCCGTCATCAGCGCGCCGATGAAGATCGTCATGGCCAGCGACCGCTTGGTCTCGCCGGCAGCCGCTATGATATGGCTCTGGCAGGCGATGGTGATGAGGGCATAGCCGAGAGCGGTCAAGCCCCGCCCGCCGATCAGCCACAGCGCGTCCTGCGCCAGCGCGCACAGGACATACCCGGCGATGGCGGGGACCAGTCCCAGGATGACCATGCGCCGCGCCCCGAACCGGTCGGCCAGACGGCCGCAGGACGGGGTGGCGAGCGCTATCACCGCCATATAGACGGTCAGCGGCAGGGCGGAGACGGTCTCCGCCGAGATCCCGAAGATGGGTTCGGCCAGCGAGCGGCTGAACAGCGGCAGGAAAGCCTTCTGCATCTCGTCGGCCAGCACGAACAGCACCAGCGGCAGCCGCACGTCCCACGGCGAAATCGACTTCACCATGCGGAGCCCGCCGGCGCCGATGGCGAACCGGTCGAGCAGCTCCTGAAGCCGTGCCGACAGGCGGACCCGCGAGGCCGCGTCGCCCATCGCCGCTATCCGCTGCTTCAGAGCGGCGACGCGGTCATGAATGGAACCAATGGCGCGGTCCATCGACGCCAGCGCCGAGGATACCTCCCCCGCCCCGGTAATCTGCGTCGAGGCGCCGATATCCCCGTGCGCCACCCGCGACAGCTGGTCGACCAGCAGGGTAAGGGGCTCGGCGATGCTCCGCATGATAAGGACGAGCAGGATCTCGAAGGCGAGCAGCAGTCCGATCAGCAGCGCGGTCGCGACGTCGAGCACCAGCACTTCGAACTGGGCGTGTACGAAGGCGGGATCGTTGGCGATCAGGATGGCGGCGGCCACGGTGCCGCCTGGATCGGCGGAGGCCTTCCGGCACAGGGGAACGACGACTCCCTGGACCGGCTCGGTGACCACGACGGCGCTGGCCGAACAGGCGAGGCCGGCAGGACGCGGCGGCAGTACGCCGGGCCGGGCGTCGGCCGTCGCCGCGATCACCTTCCAGCCGTCGTCCAGCATGGCCGCATAAAGCAGGCCGCGATGGAGTTTCAGCGTGTCGTCCATGAACTCGTCCATGCCGACGAAGTCGCGGGGCTCAAGGCCCAGGTCCATCGCCTGCGTCGCCGTCGTCGTGATCGTCGATGCCGCGATCCGCGCGGTCTGAAGCAGTTCCGGTTCGAGCACGCGTTCATAGACACGCAGCGCCATCAGCCCGGCGACCACGGTGGCGATCACCAGCATGGCGATGCACAGCACGACCACGCGGCTGCGCGACGCCTTCAGCAGGCTGGTGACCTCCATGCCGGCAGCCATATCCGGCTCGGCGGCCTCGCCAGGATCGATCATGCCACCGGAGACGGTCATGTCACGCGCTCCGGACGCGAGACGGCGCCAGCGCCGGCACTGGTAACGGTGGCGGCAGCCGCTTCGATCGCGGCCAGTTCCCCGTTGATCCAGTCCAGCTTGCCCATCGCGGCGGCGCCGATCCCGCCGAGAGGATCACCGGCCGCCGTCTCCGGATTGTCCGCCATCTGGCCGATCCGCCGCAGTATCAGGGAAATTCCCCGGCAGGCGACGATCGCTCCCAGGGCGGTCACCAGGGTGGCGATCACCAGTACGATGCCCGACAGGGTAAGCACTTCGTTGAAACTGTTGCGGACCAGCATGTTCCGGTAGCTGCTGGAAGCCGCGATGCCGATATGCCCGGTCGTCCGGCCCAGCGGGTCGAGAATGGCGGTCCAGACGACCAGCATGTCGCCTGCATCGACCACCTTGCGCCGGCTGCCCTTCTTCGGATCGCCTTCGCCGCGTATGCCGCCGGCGCTCAGCCAGTCGAACGACTTGCCGGCCTTATGGAGCAGTTCTCCCTCGGCGCCGACGACCACGAGCGCCACGATCTGAGGGTCGAGCGGCAATGCGCCGTCGAGGATTTCGGAACCGTTGCCGATCTGATCGAGCGGCAGACCCAGCCGGACGGTCGCAGCGAACACGTCGCCGATATCGTCGGCCAGGGCGAAGATCCGCGATTCCGTCAGGTCCAGCAGGATATGCACGAAGGCATGGCGGCTGACGACGACGGACGTTGCGATTGACAGAGCGAGTATGAGCCCGATGCTGGCGGTTACCCTTAATGCCAAACGCAAACGTACCTCCATATGCAAATTGAATTCAGATTATGACGAATACGATCTAATTTCCATCAAAGAGATTAACACGATCGAGATTCAGCGGTCGAAGGGCACCAGCGCCATCGTCCGCATGCGCACCGTGACCCGCCGCTCCGACGGCAGCATGACCAGCCCCAGGTGGCCCAGGACACCGTTCTGGCCGGTGACGTCGTCGCCCGCGATGAAATCGGCCAGATCGCGCAGGCCCCTGACCCTGCCGCCGCCCCGCCCCTTGCGCATTTGCGCCGCCTTGGCATAGACGAAGACCGGACGCGCCGCCGCGTAGTCGCCGGAAACGACCGCCAGGACCGACGGTCCCTGCCCGTCGATCAGGACCGGCTGGAGGTCCTCGGCACTGCGCTGAAACACGGAATTACCGACCAGCCCGATCTCCCCGGCTCCCAGGTTCTTCGGGATCGACCGCTCCGCCGTCTCCATCACGACGCCGGCCCCAGCCTCGGCATCGTCGCGGACGGCGCCGCAAGCCGCCAGCCGGTCGGCAGCCTTGGGCCGGTCCCCCAGTCCGGGACGCTCGCGGCAGACCGTCATCAGCACCTGTTCGCGCACGATGCCGAAGGCGGGGTCGGTTTGCGGCGGCAGGAGGATGCGGACTTTCTCGCCGAACCGGCCGATACCCTGATCTGCCCAGCGAATCGGCCGCGAACCGCCCGCCGCAAGAAGATCGAAGATCTGATCCAGCGTCAGGTCGAGTGCAGGCCCGCCCCGGCGCGTGACGAATATGGCGGTCTCGAACCCGATCGGGATCTCGACGATGTCGCCCACGTCGGCGCGGCGGCACCGTGCCAGTTCGGCGTGGGACATGCGGCGGTTGCTGATCACCATGTCGGGCAGCGATGCCGCCTCGCGGCAGAAGCCAGCGAAGGCGGATTGGGTGGAGGTTACGGTCACCTGGGGTCCCGCAGTCTCGAAGCGCGCGGCGAAGGCGGCCGATACGGCTTCCGCCACGGCGGCCATCGGCGGAGAAGCCGCGATGGCGATCAGGTCGCGGGGTTTCTCGGCCATCTGCCGCCCGATATCCGCCGCCTGCGCCGGCAGGCAGGCCGCGACGAGCAATGCGATACCGGCGAGCAGACGCGGCCTTCTTCCGACGATGGTCATGGCTGGCCCTTCATGAGCGGCTCTCCTGCGAAGGGGCCGTTTCGGCGCTATCTGGGACTATCCATCCGAAAGGGTTAAATACAAATGTAGTTCAAAGGTCATTCGACTCCCGGTAACCGGCGAGTTCATCACATAATCAGCGAGTTAAGGCGGATACCGGCGGCCAGCGACTCGTCCGAAGGCACTCGGCGGACATGCGGCGCTTGGTTCGTAAAGTTTTAAAGGTTATCGTTTAAAAATCTTCAACGACCAGCTTGGAGGAAGCGTGCGGCAGTTATTCAGACAAGGTGCGCATGCTGCCGTCACGGCAGCCCTTTTTCTGACCCTGAGCATGGCGCAAAGTCATGCCGGACGCTTTCTTGACGACCGCGACTTCGAAGAAGCCCTGTCGATGAACCGGGCCAAGCCGGTAAATCCGTATAGCGACGACAGACCCCCCGTCACGCGGACGGCGGCGCCGGTCGATCCGGCGGTCTCCGGCGAAGCTCCGGAGGACTCGGAGAACGATCCGGCAGAGGAGTTGAACCGGCTGGCTCACCAATTGAACCAGGAGGTCCGCCGCCTCGTGCTGGAACCGGTATCCGATGCCTATGTCGAGGCGACGTCCGCCCCGGTCCGGATGGGAATGTCCAATGTCTTCTCGAACCTGCGGGAGCCGGTC
The DNA here is from genome assembly GCA_035630415.1 of Skermanella sp. GTDB lineage: Bacteria > Pseudomonadota > Alphaproteobacteria > Azospirillales > Azospirillaceae > Skermanella. The sequence continues at coordinate 19,630 of DASQKT010000384.1, read as the reverse complement.
TGGCTGGCCGGACACGTGCTCAAGGGCGACTGGAGTGCCGCGGAAACCACGGCGGCGCGGTTCGCCATCAACACCACGGTCGGCCTGGGCGGCGTCTACGATCAGGCGGCGGAATACGGTCTTGCGGCGCGCAAGGCGACCCTGGACGAGGTCTTCTGCCACTACGGCATCGGACCCGGTCCCTATATCGTGCTTCCGGTGCTGGGACCGTCATCGGTCCGCGACGCTACCGGACGTGCCCTGACCATCATGGCGCAATACGCGGTGCTCGGCGCCTTCATCCTGCCCTACCGGGTCGTCGACGTCACGTTGCAGTACATTGAGGTCAGGGACGAACTGCGGTCTCTCGAGCAGCAGGCGCTGGATGCCTATGCGGCGGAACGCAGCGTCTTCATGCAGCTACAGAAGCTGTCGTGCGACGAGCGACTCGACATCGAGTCCCGCATGTTCGCCCAATAAGACAGGGCTGGGCGCGCGATGTTCAGCTATCCCGGAATCATCGTACGGTGGCTGATCTCGATGTTCATCGTCTTCGCCACGTTCAACCCGTCGGGCTATTCCTATATCCACTGGGTCATGGGCGGCACCGGGGAGCCATGGTCGCTCAAGATCCTGGCCGGGCTTCTGCTCGGCAGCATCGTTGCGACGTTCTTTCTCGCGACGGTGCGGTCGCTGGGCCTGCGCGGCATCCTCGCCACGGCCGGCCTGTTGATCGCCGCGACCTGGACGATGATCGACTTCGGCCTGCTCAGCAACCTGTCGAACGGCGCCTACCTCACGGTGGCGCTGGTCGCGGTCGCCAGCATTTTGGCGCTCGGCGTTTCATGGTCCAGCCTTACATTGCGCGTCACCGGTCAGGTCGACTCGAACGATGTCACGCTCCGGTAAGTCAGGCTCGGGGAGCGCCGGCATGGTCCATCATTTCCTCGATGCGCTCGACGATGCGGAAGAACGGGCGGTTGTCCACAAGACTCATGATGACCGAGTTCTCGGCCAGCATGTCGGCGATGTTGTTGCCGGTCATGGCCGGGCTGCCGGGATAGGAGAACCGGATATAGCGGAAGAACATCACGGGCACGTCGAGTTCGATGCTGGATATCTGATCGACCCGCACGGTCCGCTCGACGAATCCTCCCTCCAGGCCGAACAGGGTGACGAGATAGCCGAACCATCCGCCCCGCACGATGCGCAGCCGGTTGCCCTCGAGTTCGAGGTAGCCGCCGAACCCCTGTGCGACCAGAACAGTCCCTTCACCCCTGTCCACAGCAGCTCCCATGCCTCGACATGCCAATCATTCTCCGGCCAACCGTTCTCCAGATCATAGCGTGATGCGGTCCGGAGAGCAGCCTGCTAATACGAAAGATCGGGGATACCGGCCGTGAGCAGCGGCGGCGGGCACCATCACGCGACCATCGATCCCGGCGGGCTGATCGTCCGCCTGCTGCTGGTCGAAACCGGGACGCTGGCGGCCTGGAACCCGTCGGGCTATTCCCTGCTCGGCTGGCTCGCCACGGACGACGGCTGGAGCTTCGCCCTCAAGGTCGCGTTCCTGGTCTTCGCTCTCGTGCTGGCCGGCTGGGGCGTCCTGACCGGGCTTGCGGCACTGGGCCGGGGCGGCATCGCGGTGGCGGTGATCATTGCCGCTGTCCTGACCTGGATGATCGTCGAAGCGTCTCCACCGGACCACCGGATGACGGTGCTGTCCTGGTGGCTTCCCGTATCTATCGGGTTGCTGACCACCGGAGGGATCGTCTGGGCATCGATGGTGACCCGACTCACCGGGCAGAGCCAGAAACGCTATATCTCGGGCTACAAGAGCCGCTGATAGCCGCTGATCCCGAGAATATTCAAATATGTGAAGAGTAACGCCGCTTCTGGTAGATCGCAGCGGCCAGCAGGAACACCCAAAAATTGAGCATGTGAGCCGCCCACAGGATCAGGGAGACCAGATAGACCGTCAGGAACGCCGTGGACAGCGCCACGGCCGGGATCGCCAGGAAGATGCGCCCAAGCTCGACCCCGCGCGCCGTAATCAGGGCCACTATGCCGGCCAGCACCAGCATGCAGCCGGACGCGAGCATGAGACTGCCGAGTAGCGGGTCCGGCAGACCGACGAAGGCGCCGGCGGAAAGATCGATCAGGCGATAGCCGGACGGATCGGCCCGAGTGGTCAGGAACTCCAGCGCCGTCATGTTCCAGAAGCTCGACGCGTCGAACAGCAGGGTCATTTCGTAGGCGGCGCCGTCATCCCGATCGTATAGCGCGCCGATACCCAGCGCCAGTCCCGCCAGCTTCGGCAGGGCCGACAGCGCCGGGATGCGGAAGAACGTCTGGGGGGCAATCAGGTGCAGCAGCCCGTCCGAAACGCTGAGCACCGCGACGGGCAGCAGCAGGGCGGCCACCGTCAGCAGGACCGGAAACAGTGCCGAAAGCCATTCCGTCATACGCGCTCAGTCACCGATCAGGCGCGCTACCAGACCGCGAACGCTCTGGATCGCCACGTCCAGCCGCGTCGGCGGCGGATGAAGGCGGACGACCGCCGGCTCTTCCGGCTCCGGCAGCCGCGCCTGGATATTGGAAAGCATCCGTCCGGTGCGCTCGAAACCCTCGCGCGACAACTGCGCCTGACGGTCGAGATCGGTGCGCATACCGCTCAGCGCCTCCTCCACCACGCGCAGGCGATCGTCGATCGCGCCGAGGGCCGGCGGAGGGGCCGCCATCTTCTCCGCTGCCGGACCGCCAGCCGGATCAATTGCCGAATCGGTCGCCGGAACCTCGACCGCCTTCGGTACCGGTGCGACCGGCGAGACCAGTTCGGCGAAGACATAGCCGAACAACCGCCCGTCACGCGACACCGGCACCCAGGGCTGGCCGGTCACGATGCCCGGCGACTCGAGCAGCGTTCCGGGCGCCACCGTCCCGACCACCGGGGCCGATCTGGACGGCTCCGCCCGGATATTGACCCTGCCGTTCGTCCGTAAGGACTGCGGCCCCGCCGCAAGCGGCAGCTGGACCGCGTCCCGCGCTTCGGCGGTCCGGGAAGTCAAGGCTGCCGGAGGGACGGCGAGGGCCAGGGCCGCAAGCGCGGCGAAGCGGATACGGCCCCGGCGCATCAGGTCTTGTCCGCCTGCCGCACCACGGCCAGCGCATCGGTCAGCTTGCGCATGGACTGCTCGAAGGCGAGTCGTGCCTTGGCGCGCACCATCCAGTCGGCCACCGCCGGCTGGAGCCGAAGGTCGCTGGATTGGGCGATACGAATAGCCGAGGCCAGATCGGAGTCGACGGACCGGTAGGCGTCGCGCAACGACGCGGCCGGGCTTTGCTGGTTGAGCGGCAGACCCAGCGTCTCGCCGACATCCGTCACGGTGCGGTTGATGAAGGTCTGCACGGTATGGACGGTTGTCTGCGGATGCGGCGAAGACGTCTCCTCGATTCGGTCGGCGATTCGGCTCAGATCGACTTTGAGGCTCTGGCGCGAGATGGCGCCGCCCGGCATCGACGCGCCAAGCTCCAAAGCGGCTGCCAACGCCTCCGGGATGCTGGACCCCAGCGTCACGAGTCGGCTCACCTCGTTCTGGGGCAGGACGGCGCCCGACGCCGAGGTCGTCATGGAGCGGACCGCCATGTCGGCGGCTGCAACCCGCGCCAGCGCGCCGAGGCTCGCCTCGACCTGGGAGATCCGCTTGTCGAGCGCGTCGGCGCGAACCGGCAGGCCGGTCAGCTCGGTCCGCAGCGCCGCGACTTCGCCGGACAGCTTCTCGACGGATGCCGCCGCCGCACCCGACGCGGCGGTCGCCGCCTTTACCGAAGCGTTGAGCGCGGATGCGGCTGCGGCCGAGTCGCGGACGGCGGGCTGGACGCGGGTCAGCATCCAGCCGGTGGAGCCGACCGACGCGGCAAGAGCGATAAAGGACAGGAAGACGGCCACCGTCGAGCCGCCGCCCGATCTGGCGGGCGCACTCATGGCCGGCTCGCGCGAGGGCTTGGTGTCGTCGGGTTCATCGGTCATCGCTCTCTCCATAACTCACAGCCTGTTGCAGATCCTGGCGCCCCGGAAACGATGCGGATCGGATGTCGTCCAGGTCAGCCGGCTCCGACCGGAATGACCTGTTCAGAACCGGCGGCCAAGTCATGGAGACGGACCAAACATCCCGCTGATATATCCATGTATCTTCTCCGACAGATTGTTGCGCATCTGAGATCGTTTTGGTTTCGGCAGCGCCGGCAGCTTACCTCTCTTAAGGGTAAGCGATTTATACATCTAGTGTAATTCAAAAGAATTAGAGATAATATGATGAAGATGGTTTCGCAACGCCGCCGCGACCGCCGGCCTGAGGATTTAATGAAGACTTCGGATCAGATTTCTTCCGGCGATACGTTGGAGCGCCCCCCGCCCGGATTGTCCGGCGGGACCGATACAGACACAGGCTCCCCCGCTGGCCCAGCGGATATCGGGCCAGCGGATATCGGAATTGTCGCCGATCCGCCCGAACATCCGCCAGCATCCGCGCGGCTGCGCGAAGAGATTTCATACAGCGCTCCCCAACCGGAATTCACAGCACGGCACCGTTCGAACGATGCCGCATCGGCCCAGCGGCCCCGGCGCTCGAGTCGAGCACCCCTGCTGCTGTCGGGATTAGCCATCGCCGTATCCCTGGTTGCTCTTTCCGGGCCGATTGCCAAGCCTTGGGTCGAAAAGCACGTTTCCGTTCCTCCCCAATACGCCTTCCTGTTGGGAGACGGCGGCGTCGCCGCACTCGCGGCGCGGGCCGACGACGCCGAGCGCCGGGTCGGGACGGTAGCGGACAGGGTGGACGCGATCGAAGCCGTCGGCGGCAACGTCAACGTCGCCGCCCTGCGCATAGACCGGCTGGAGCGCGCCGGGTCCTCGACCGACAGCCGCCTTAGCGAGCTGACGGCAAGGCTCGATGCGATGGCGGCGCGACTCGACGCGGGTGAAGCCCGCATCAACGCCGCCGCTTCTCTCGAGCAGTTCAACGAACGCGGCGCCGCCCTCGTGTCGACCTTCGGTGCTACGACGGCGGAACAGGACAGGCGTCTGGCGCAGGTGGAAGCGGCCCTCGCCGCCAGCCGGACCGAACTTGCCACGGCGCAGGCGGAACTGGCCGCCCTGGCGGGCCGGCTGAACGAGGCCGCGCAAGCCGGCCAAGCCAGCGCCGCCGCCACGTTAGAGGAGCTTCGGCAGGCCGATCTGGTCCGTTCCAAGGCTATGCGGATGGCGCTTGCCGTCCAGCATCTGGGCGCGAAGCTTCAGACGTCCCGGCCGTTCGAACGGGAAATCGACGTGATCCGGCGGCTCAGCGCCGGCAATCCGGCTTTCGCCGAGACTGTCGCCGTACTCGGCCAGAGCGCGGGGACCGGCGTCGCGACGCTCAGCGAACTGCGGGAAAGCTACAATGCCCTGGTCGCGCCGCGCATCCTGACGGCGGTCGCGGCAACCAGTCAGCGCGGTATCGGCGAACGCGTCGGCTCGTGGCTCGAGTCGGTCGCGGAAGCGGCCGGCGCCGAGTCTCTGCGCACCACCTCGCCGGAGCAGCAGACACTCGAAGCGACCGCCCGGCGTCTCGCCGAGAGCGACCTGAAGGGCGCCGTCGAACTGATCTCCCGCATGGGAGCACCGGCCAGCATCGTCGCCCGCCGCTGGCTTCTGGAAGCCAATGCCCGGCTCGCCGTCGACGATGCGTCGGCCGCCCTCCTCTCCCTCACTCTCAACCCGTTGGTCGAGTGACGACCTTTCCCGCAACAGGCCCAAGGAACGATGACATGAAAACACGTGCGTTCACCGCCGCCGCCCTGACGCTCGCGATCGGCCTCGCCCAGCCCGCACTGGCGCAGAGCGGCGGTTCCGCGCCGCCGATGCTGGCCCCGTCGCTGGAAAACCCCATCCCGGCGCCGCTGCCCGGCCCGATCAACCCGGCGCCCGAGGCGGCAGCCGCCAACGGCCGCCTGCTGGCGCTCGGGCTCGGCGCCCTGGGCGGCGTCGTCGCCTTCAATCTGGCGACCGGCGGCCTGTCCGCCCTGCCCCTGATCGGCGGCGCGGGTGCGGCCACCGGCGCCCTCTCCGCCAGCGAAGGCGCAGTCGCGGTCAGCCGCGTCTACGCGGTGTCCAGCTCGCTCGTCGGCGCGCTGGTCGCGGATTGGCTGACTTCGCCCGAGTCGGTGGCTCCGGTACGTTCCGGCAAGCTGTCGACGTCGGTCGCATACCGCGTCATGCCCTGACCGGACCAAATGCGGGGAGAGCAGGCCGCAAGCGCCGCGCTCCCCGCACAGCTCAATCAAGTCTTCCGGGTAAATCGTTCGGGTATGCCCGCCTGTGAGGGGATGCGCCGGGACGCAAGTCCCTGCCCGCCATTCGCTCGTCATAGGTCGAAATATTTACTTCTTTGCGGGTAACTGTCACGGGCGCCCGCATCGAACGCAATCCGCATTTATCCGAGTTGATCAAGACCCGATCTGATCAGGTGACCGCATGGACTTCCTCACGTTTCCCATAATCGCGATCCTGTCGATCTTCGGCCTCGGTCTTTATACCGGGTACGACAGCATCGTGTTCGATCCGATCTCTTCACCCAAATGGGCACAGGAGCAGGGCTATAGCCCGCGCGTCCTCACCCGCCAATTGACCGACGAAATCCGGGCGGTCCGGATGGGCGCAGGGTCGCGGATACGCAGCATCGACCTCGGCAACGAGGAAAAGGACGAATCGCTTGCCGAGATCGGCGAGTATTTCGAGATCCAGGTGCTGGTCAACGCCGCCAGAAAATATGTCGGCGTCGTCAAGATGACCATTTCCGGCGAGTTGTACGACATCGACGACGACCACGTCATGCTGCGCATGAGGATCACCGACCGGGCCGGCAAGGTCCGCAGCAACCAGTTCGCGGGATCGCGGTCCGAAATTCCCCTGCTGCTGAAGCAGGCCGGTTTCGAGACGGTCAAGACGGTCGATCCCTACATCGCGGCCCTGTATGTCCGGGCCGCCGAGCAGAAGACCGCGTCGCCCGACTTCGCCAAGACCTACGAGATGATCGAGTACTGCTTCACCGCGATGCCGGAGGCGGAGCAGCCGCTGATCTTCAATCTCTGGGGACGGACGCTGTTCCTTCAGAAGAAGTACGAGGAAGCGATCACGGTCTTCGGCCGGGCGACCGAACTCGATCCGACATTGTCCCTTCCCTACCTCAATATCGGCCAATCGCTGAACCGGCTCGGACGCCCTATCGAAGCCCTGGACATGCTGGCGATCGCCGCCCGGCTCGAACCCCAGGCCGTGCTGATCCGCGAAGAGCGGGCGACCGCCTACGAGGCGCTCGGCAGACCGGAGGACGCCATCGCGGAACTCTCCGTCGGAACCGAACTGGCGCCCGACAACCCAGCACTCCACGCGCGGCTGGGCCGTCTGCTGATGGCGTCCGGACGGACCGACGAGGCATCGGCCGCCCTGCGCCGGGCGCTCCGGCTGGCTCCCACCGACCGGTCGATCAGCGGCGACCTCGAAAAAGCGACGAAGCCGAGGCAGACTTGATGCCGTTCCGCGTCCTGGCCGCGGCCCTGTCGGCGGTGTCTCCCCTGCCGGCGGGAGCTGCGGTCACCATGCTGGGCGGCGGACCACCCGGCTCCGTGGTGGAAGCGATCGCCGATGCCGTGCCGGGCGCCTTGCCGCCCGGCCAGCCTGTCGTCGTCGAGAAGCCGGCGCCCGGCGCCGACCCGCTCGATGCGCTGGAGCGGAAGCAGGCCGCCGCCGCCCTGCTTCACGGCGACACCTTCCGGAACGCGGCTCGGCGGTCGCCGGTTATCGCCGACCTGGAGTATTTCCCGCTCCGCCGCGCCTGCTTCGTCCTGCTCGTGCCGATGGAGGCCGCGACCGGCGCATCCGCCCTGCCGACCGCCGCCGGCGGGGCCATCGACATCGGTGCCGCCGGATCGCTCACCGCCGGCAGTTGGGCGGTGCTTTCGACCGTCCACCCGCCGCTCGCGTCGGTCAGGACCGAGTCGCGCGGCGGTATGCGCGCGGTCGCGCGCCTGCTCAACCAACAGGTTTCGGCGGTCCTGCTCTCCAGCCTGGAGATCGTGCCGGGCGACGTCGTCACCAACGCCGTGATCGACGGTCTGGTCCGGATCGTCCCGCTGAACGACGAAGCGCTCTGGCGGTCGGCCGACGCCGCCGGCCTTGGCTACCAGCGCCGCCAGGTGACCGTCGAGGACACCAAGGGCGGCGATACAAAGCTATCCGATGCGGCGCTCTCCGATGCGGCGCTCTGCACCGATCTGGGCATCGCGGTTTCCGATGCCGCGTCGCCCGGCATCTCCGAAGCCATCGCGATCGCCGCAAACGAGAAACGCCTGTCGGGCGCTCCCCGGTCGCTGATGGACAGGATCGGCGACCTCTGGTCAGTCTCCGTCTCCCAAGCGGCGGGCCTGTTCGGACAGGCGAGCGGCAAGGCCGGGCAGACCGCTCAGGGCATCGCGCACGAGATCGCTCCCCGCTGGTTCGCCAGACCGTGACACGCACCACCAGCTTGACCAGCTCCAGGAAACTACAGGACCCGTCGATGGCCGACTCCCCCAGCGAACAACGCCGAAAATTCAAGGCCATGGTGCCGTTCTTCGCCGACGACGGATCTCTGCTGACCGCGGAACGCGAGCGCGAGGCCCTGCGCACGGCGGTAGTGGACCTCGACCTCGACCCCGACGAAGCCCATGGCACGATCCGGCAGGCCGCGCGCGAACAGGGCATCGTGCTGGAAAGCAAGGCGGTCGAACTCGTCCAGGCGCTTCTCAACAACACGCCGAAGGGCAAGGTTCCCCGGAAACGCTTCGAAGAAGCGGTGGCCACCTACGCTTCGCTGACCAACCGTCCGAAGGACACCGCGCGGGCCGAGAAGCGCGTCAAGTCGCTGATGAACGGGCTGGCGCTGACGCCCAAGCGGTCGGCGCTGGGCAGCCGGCGATGGTACAACCGCATCAAGGTGGACGATTGATGCGGGCACCGTCCGGGCGTCTGATCCAGGGCATGATCGCCGCGAGCCTGATCGCGGCCGGGGCAGGCCATTGTCCGGGAGCCCAGGCCGGCAACGGTCTTTCGTCCGATGCGCTTTCCGCCGAAGTACTCTCCGGCGACGTCTCCGGCGGCACGCCGCTCGACCACCTGATCGACCGCTTCGCCGGTTTCGTGCTGCCGCCGTCCCCGACCGAAGCCCTCGATGCGGTTTCGCCCGAAGCCAGCATCTTCTGGCGCCTGATTGCCGACTGCGGCTACCGGGTGACCGAGGTCGTCACCGAATCCGGTATCCTGCCGAAATTGAAGGTCCACCTGGAACGCACGCTGGAATTGGCCGAAGAGGATCGGACCTGGATCGGCCGCCGCCTGGACGACTGGGCCGCCGAAGACAGCGGTCTCCGCGCCACGCTGTCCCGGCGCGTCGTGATCGCCTTGCTGGAAGCCTCCGAAGACCCTAGGTTCGAGGCGGTCGGGGTGGATATAGCGCTGTCCCCCCTGCCCACCGCCACCTTTCGGCTGGCGCCCCATGTCCCCGATTCACTTCCCGATCTCCCGGCGCCCGGCGGCGGCAGGGCAGCCCATGGGCCTTGACGGACCTTCCGGCGCCTCCTCCTGGCTGCTCGCGGCGGGGGTTCCCGCGATAGGCGCCACCGCCTTCGTGGTCTGGGGCGGCGTCGTGCTGCTGATGCGCAACATCCTCGGGGACCCGACGCCGCTGTTCTCGGAAGCACAGAGCGGTGCAGCCTTCGGCTGGCTGGAACAAGTGTTCATCGGGCTGATCGCGGCGACGCTCAGCTTCGGCTGGGTCGCCGGGAATGCGCTGGAGCACGCCTACCGCGCCGAAAGCTCGTATCTCAGCGGCATCCGCGCCGCCGCATCGGGCCTGCCCGCCGATGAGGCTGGGAGGCTGGAACGGGCGGTGAGCACCTATGCCGGGGACGTGGTGAGCGCCGAAGCCGACGGCGGGATCTCGGCCGCCGCCGGCGTCTCCCTGGAACTGCTGGTGGCGATCTGCCGGGACGTGGTCGAGCGCGGCATCGGCAGCCCGCAGACCCGGTCCACTCTGGACACATTGTCTAAACTGCTGCCGGCGACCCGGCAGGCGCGGCTGTCCGCGATCAACCGGTACAGCCTGCCGCTGCCGCCCGGTCTCGTGATCGTGCCGCTGGGCCTGAGCCTGCTGATGGGTGCTACGCTGCGCACCAGCGGCCATGTCAGCGACGCGGTGTTCAACGGGCTTCATGCGGCTGGGATCGCGATCGCCGCGACGGTAGCACTGGCGCTGGTCCTGCCGACCGCGAAGGTCGCGGTTCCCGCCACTTTGACCGGCTTGGCCTCGCCCCAGCACGGCGCCGTCAAGGAGGGCCGATGACGCTTACGACCGAGTTCCTCCTTTGGATGGCCGGGGCGGCTTTCTGGGCGATATCGGGTTTGATAGTGGTCCGCTACTACCTGACCGACGCGGAACTTGCCGGCAACAATCCCGGCGGCGGCGTCAAATACATGTATTTCGCCCAGGTCTTCGCCGGCTTCGCCGCCTTCGTCCTGGTCCAGGCCAGCGACACGCGGGAATCCGCGGCGACGGCCATGGCTCGGGAAACGGCGGCGTTGCGTGCGCTGGTCATGGTCTCCAGTGCCGGCGGTCTGGACGGCGACGGCCGGATCGCGGCGGCGGTCAAGGATTATGGCGAGGCGGTCGCCGCCGACGAGTGGCGCGAGATGGCGGCCGGCGCGCACAGCCCGGTCGCCGAGCGGCGGTTCGACGCGGTGCTTCGCGCCTTCCACAATGCGCCGGCAAGCCTGTCATCGCCGTTAGCCGCAGGGATGGGCAGCCAGTTGGCGGTGGCCGCCGTCGCGGCCCGAAACCAGCGCATCGACGTGGCGGCGGGCAACGCGTTCAACAGGATGCTGTGGACGGCAGTCGGTGCGCTGGCCCTCGTCTCCATCGCCTTCAATTGGGCGCTGGGCTCGACATCGGTCTTCATCCATGCCGTGACGACGTCGATGCTGACGATGACGACGGCGCAGATGCTTCACCTTGCCTGGGCGATGGGCAGCCCGTTCGCCGGGACCACGCCGCTCAGCCCGCATCAGTTCGTCGCCCTGCCGGGACTCTGACCGCCATGGAAATGTTCGCCAGCCTTGCGCGATGGATCGCCGAACAGCCGATGGCCGTGGGGGGCACGTGGGCCGTGATAGGCAGCGCCGTCATCGGTACGCTGGGCGCTCTCGTCGCGACCTACGTGATCGGCCCCGACGAGCGCGACGTCAGCCTGACCGGGCTGAAGCTGGAAGTCCTGGGCCAGATCTTCTCGGGACTTCTGGTCTTCGTGCTGGTCCATGGAGCCATGCTGCAATACGACCTGCGGACGCTGCTGGACCTGGAAGGCCGGCTCCTCACCGGCCTTCACTTCACGGCCCGCCGGGCCGATCCGGAAGGGCTGGGCGTCCTGGTCGAGCGGTACGCCCGCATGGTGGTGGAACGCGAGTTGCCCGCCATCGCCGGCGGCAGGACCGATCCCGCCACCCAGGGAGCGTTCGACGACATGCTCGTCACCATGGCGGCGGCGGCGGCGCCGGTGATGGCGGCGGCGGACAATACCGGCGAAACCCTGGCGCAGCTCGTCGATGTCCGCGCCAAGCGCCTCGCCCGCAGCATTCCCGACCCGCTGATGGGCTACGCCTGGCTGGGCGTCGCCTTCGCCACCGCGACGACGATGGCGTTCGCCTCGCTGGTCACCGGCCCCTCGCTGTTTATCCAGATGCTGCTGTCCACGATGATGTCGCTCGCGGCCGTCACCATCGCCTATCTCGCCATCCTGATGAACCATCCATGGTCGGGTGACATGAGCATCTCCGCCTGGACCATAATGGATATCCTGCGATGGGGATGAAGGCACGGGGAATAAGGTCACGCATCACGACGGCCGCGCGCGGACTGATGATCCTGGCGGTGCTGCTGGGCGGCAGCGGCCCGGCGTCGGGGGCGGCCGGATCGATCGTTCCCGCCGATCCGCCTGCCGTTGCAGCGCATACCGCGCGGTCCGGCGACTTCGACCTGCTGCTGTCGCGCTCCCTGGATGCCATCCGGGCGGCGGCGCTCCGGGATCTGGAGCTGGAAGCGGCACCGGTCCATGCCGAGTTGGTGGGCCGGGCTGACCACTATGTCGACTGGGTGTTCGACTGGTGGACCAGCTATATCCTGATATTTAAAGCGATCGCCGTCGGCATCGCGTCGGTGGCGACCGGCGATTTCATCAACGTCCAGAACCGGGTCGAAGAGCGTCTGCTGACGACCGTGCTGGGCGCCTACGAGGCGCGGCTTCAGCCGGACCTCGCACGCCTGGACCTGGAAGCCGCTGCTGCGGCGGCGCTGCGTTCCACCGACCGGCGGATCGACAAGCTCTGCTTCGAGCTGAACCGGGAAGCCTGGGCCGGCCTGCGCCAGATCGACGTACCGGCCAACAAACCCGACCTCTGCGCCGGGCTGCCGCCACTGCTGGAGCCGAGGGAGATCATCCCGCCCCTGGCCTATGAGGCGGGCAGCCGGTTCGACGCCGTCGCGGCGCGCGTCACGCGGCCGATCATGACCACCACGGCATCGTTGAGCGTTTCCGCCTCGGCGGTGGTGGCGATGCTGGGCAGCTACGGCATTCCCGTGGCCCTGATCGGTGGTCCCGTGTTCGTCGTCATCGCCGCCAAATCGATCTTCACCATCGTAGACCTCGTGCTCGCCCAGCTCGACGCCGTCGTCAACCGCGACAGCTTCGAACGCGCGGTCCGCGCCGTCCTGGAGGACTCGCGCGAACATGTGAGCGAGACGCTGAACCTTGCGCTGGTCGACTGGATCGATGAAGTCGGTGCTACGATCCGTCAGAACCAGCGCATGGCGGTCAGGTGATGCCGGAGCGGAAAAGGGTCATTGCTGGGCGCGAGCCTTTTCGATCTCGGCATAGAGCTCCTTCGTCAGGTCCTCGCCGACCTGGGCCGCGTACTTATCGACCACCGGCTTGACCTTCTCCCGCATGCGGGCGATCTCCTCCGGTGCTATGTCGTTGATCTGCATGCCATTCTTGACCAGGGTCTGACGGGACTTCTCGTCCATCTCGCGCGCCACCTTGCGCTGATAGTCCCTGGTCTCGACGGCGGCCTCCTCGAAGATCTTCTTTTCCTCATCCGAGAGCTGATCCCAGAACTTCTTGCTGACCAGCAGGAGCTGGGAATTGTAGATGTGCCTGGTGTTGCTGAAGTACTTCTGCACTTCATCGAACTTGGAGGCCTCGACGGTCGAATAGGGGTTCTCCTGACCGTCCACCGTTCCGGTTTCCAGCGCGGTATACAGTTCCGGGAACGGCATCGGCACGGCGTTGGCGCCCAAGGCGTTAAGCATGTCGATATAGAGCGGGTTCAGGATCGTGCGGATCTTGAGGCCCTGGATGTCTTCAAGCTTCTCGATCGGCCGCTTGCTGTTGGTGATGCTGCGGTAGCCCTGCTCCATGTAGACCAGTCCGACCAGCCCCCGTGCCGGCATCGGCTCCAGCAGCTTCCGGCCCAGCGGCCCGTCGAGCACGATATCGGCCTCCCGCTCGTTCGCGAAGGCGAACGGGAAGTCGAGCACGAGGAAGTCCTTGAAGTTGCCGACGAGCTGCGCCGGGGCCATCATCGAAGCCTCGATCGTGCCGCCCTGCATCGCCGAAGCGACCTGCTGCTCGCCGCCGAGCGTGCCGCCGGCATAGACCCTGACCTTGATCTTGCCGCCGCTCTTCTGCTCGATCAACTCCGCAAACTTCTTGGCGCCGACACCCTGCGGATGCTCGATATTGTTGACGATGGGCAGCTTGATGCTGCGCGACTTGATCTCGGCACTGGCGAAATCAGCCGTCCCCGCCATGACGGCGGATGCCAGACCGAGGCACAGCGCCAGTTGCGAAAGTCCTGAAATCTTCATCGGCTTCCCCCTCGACTTGCCGGATCGGCCCCACCGGCACTGGAGCGATCACGATGTTTCTTCAGGGGAGTAACGCGGCACCGTCCCGATTGCTGCGGCATGCCGGCAATTTTAGAAGTCACCGTGTTTGCGGGCGGGCAGTACCGCCTTGAACGCGCCGGTCTTCAGGAACGCCGTTCCGGACCGGCTCGTTTCGAATCGCCGCTTCCGAACAATTGCTCGAAATGCCGCTGAACCGTGCCGTAGCATTCGCACGCGGCAGCCTCCAGACTTGAACGGTCGAGTATGGTCATCTGGCCACCCCCATACGCGATCAGGCCTGCCTGCTTCAGGGTGCCGGCGGTGACGGTCACGCCGGAGCGGCGGACCCCCAGCATCATCGCCATGAATTCATGGGTCATCGGAAACTGATCGCTCTCGGCGCGGTCGTCCGCCATGAGTATCCAGCGGGCCAAGCGCTCCTCGATCGAGTGGTGGCCATTGCACACCGCCGTTTGCGAAACCTGGGTATAAAGCGCCTGCATGTAGCGCAGTAGTCGGCTTTGCAGCGCTTCGCTCGCGCCGAAGGCCTGCCTCAGTGCTGCCGGGGTGATGCGCAGAGCCGTACCTTGCATCTGGACGATCGCTCCGGCCGGGCCGCTGTCGACGCCGAGGATCAGCGGCATCCCGACCATGCCTTCGGAACCGATGATGCCGACTTCGATGGCTTCCCCGCTTTCCAGATATGCCAGATACGACACCATGCCCGTCTCGACGAAGTAGGCAGCCTGGATCGGCTCATCCGCCTCAAGGAGAACCTGCTTGAGGGACAGGGAGACGGGCGTCAGGGAGGCTGCCAAACGGGCGAAGTCGGCGGGCGGAAGAGAGGCGAGAAGCCGGTTGCGAACGGCGGATTGGTCGATCTGAGACACGTGTGCCCCCTTTCGGTCCAGCGGGAGCACTCGTCTCGCTCAGTCGCCCACAGCCGGATTCGTGATGCGCGATATATCCCAATTAGGAAATCCTGATGTAACCGCAAGACCATGACCGGCATGAAAATACTATTCCGCTGCTTGGCGGGAATTTCCCTCAATATGGTTTGAAATACTATCCGCATTATCCGTTCTTTTCTGCGCGAGGTTCGGCCGACACTTCGCCTCGGCCTCGGATCTTACTTTTCGCGCTTCGCCGACCAAACGACGGGAACGCTCGAAAACCTTTTCTGCTCGCTCCATCAATGCTGCGAGCCGGGCATTCCTAGCTTCAGGACCAATATCCACCATCAGACACCACCCTTGTTGATAGCGGGTATCTGGCAACGGTTAGGATAGAATGGTCTGTACGCTTCCGAACATTATAAATTGGTTATCGATGCGAGACCGTCACTCTCATCGATCGAAACGCCGATCCGTGGACGACCATCGACCTCGATGATCTCCAGCCTGAACAATCCTGGGGGACGGTGAACGTCATAGGCCGAAACCTTCGAGCTGCTTCTGATTGTCCAAGGCAAAAGAGTTCGGTACGGGAAGGTAGGACTTCCTGGAACTCCAGATCAACTCGGCTCCCGATCCACGTACCTTCAGGATGACTTCGATCGGCTTTTTCGGCTTGGCCAGCAGCTTGGCTGCTTCCACCGCGTCGGCGATGGCGTCGTGCCGGCTCAGATAAGGACCATGCGATTCCATGCCTTCATCGACATACCATTTATCGACACGGCAGGTTACGTAGAATTCCCTCAGCACACTTACCCCCTTCCGCCCCAGACGAAGATGGCACGGTACGGTGCCAGTCAATATCGGGGGGATTTTCGGCGAGCCGGACAACCTGTCTCTCCACTGAACAGGCTTCCTGGATCGTGCCGCTGCCTGCCTTCGATCCCACCACACGCGAATCAACAATCCGATACGCGATCAATCACATTTCTCTAATGAATCAATTCGGCTCCTATGCCGGCATTCAGTGCCGCCGCTGCTCGAACTCCGAAATGCGCAGGGTTACTTTGCGGACGATAACCGCGGTCAGTACATTCTCGTTCTTCAGAATGCGGAAATCACAGGTGCAGCGGCTCCTCGCCGGTCTTTCCGTCACTGACGTCCATGGTACGTGCTTCACGCTGACGCTCGCGGAGAACATGACCTACACTATTGCCAGCTGCCGGCGATCAGAACCGATAGCGTCAGCGGGCGCGATCCACCGGGCTATCGGCAGCCACCAAAGGTACGGCAGCCGCCGCACCCTGATCCCTGCCATAGAGAAGGTGGAGCGTCATCAGGATGCTCCGGACCTCGGCGCCGTCCAGCGCATAGAACGTCATTTGGCCATCGCGCCGGAAACTGACTAGTTTGGTCTGACGCAACCGCGCAAGATGCTGCGATACCGCCGATTGGCTGAGGCCGACCAGCGCCTCCAGCTCGATGACCGAGCGTTCACGTTCCGCCAGGAGCAGCAGGATGCGCAAGCGATGCGGGTTTCCCATCGCCCGGAGCAGAGAGCTTGCCTGCTCGGTATGGAACTGCATGAAGTCCAAGTTCATTTACCGTAGCTAGAGTTGGCCGGCCGGGCGGCAACATCCAAACCAATAAATGATTCACGGGACGGCGTCACCCAAGCGATCGGACACCATCCCGGAATCCCTCGGCCCCGCTACCTGTCGGGTCCCGTATCCTTCATAGGCGTATCGCCCACGTTCCCCTTGCCGCCCGTTTCGGCGGGCATCGGCGTCATGGACCCATTGGTGCGGTGTTGAGGATCGTCCCCGCCGTGAGGAAGATTGCCTGTGCTCATGTGGCTTGCGGCGCGCAGGGTGCGATCCGCTTCCTCGGAGGCCTTGGAGCCCGTCGCGTTCGGCAGTTCCGCAGCGGTCTTGTTCTTCGCCTTGTCTATGATGTCCGCCATAGGCGCGCCATCGCCCTGCTGCCCGCCGGCGGCTCCCGCCGGGTCCGTCGTAGCCTGCTGGGTGACGCCGGCCGCGTTGCCGGGAAAGGCGCTGTTGGGGTCGATTCCGGCGCTATCCTGTCGCCCGCCGCTCGACCGCGAACCCTGAGTCCGGGTGTCGTTCTGGTTTTGATTAGCCATCGGCTTCTCCTTCTTCCGATCGGTCCACGCGCATGCGCGTGGCGGAACCATGCCTTGCCGCCGGCTTGCAGCATCGGCGCCGGCTCCCTGGGGCGATAACCGGACAGGGAAAGCAAAGGCTCATACGATTAAGTGATAGGCCTTCTGACATTGGTATGATTTCACCTCGCCTGGAGCCGGTCGATCGTTCCCAGTCCCCCGTCCGAAGGGTTTCTGCCTGAAGTTACCAACAACGATCCGCCGGCAGGCCTGTTTGGCTGGCCTATCCGGTGCCCGCGCGGCATCGCGGTCGTGCAGACCGGCTCCACGGGTATCCATTCGGGAACCTACTTCAGGGAAGAATCGGTCGATGAGTAACGAAGCGCTTCAGAAGCTGGGGACGCATATCGAAGCGAGCCTGCCCGGTACGGTCCGCTCGGTGGACATTCTTCTGAACGAGCTGGTCGTCAGGATCGAACGCGCCGAACTCATCAGGGTGATGACCTTCCTGCGCGACGATGTGATGTGCCAGTTCCAGCAGTTGATGGACATCACGGCGGCCGATTACCCTGAACGCGACGAGCGTTTCGACGTGGTCTACAATCTGCTCAGCCTGCGTCACAACCAGCGCATCCGGATCAAGCTGGGTACGAACGAGGACACGCCCGTACCGTCGGTCACCGGCGTCTACACCGTCGCCAACTGGTTCGAGCGCGAGATCTGGGACCTGTTCGGCGTGTTCTTCTCCGACCATCCGGACCTGCGCCGCATCCTGACCGACTACGGGTTCGAGGGGCATCCGATGCGGAAGGACTTTCCCCTGACCGGCTACGTCGAGATGCGGTACGACGACGAGCAGAAGCGGGTGGTCTATGAACCGGTGAAATTGCAGCAGGATTTCCGCTCGTTCGACTTCCTGTCGCCCTGGGAAGGCATGACCAACGTCATGCTGGCGGGCGACGAAAAGGCCGAAGCGCCGACGGGCGGCAACATGCCGGGGAGCAACAAGTGATGGCTGTCCAGACCGCGACCACCGCCGCCGACGATCCCGGTAAGATCAAGACCTACACCATGAACTTCGGGCCGCAGCACCCGGCCGCCCACGGCGTCCTGCGGCTCATCCTGGAGATGGACGGCGAAATCGTCGAACGGGCCGACCCCCATATCGGCCTGCTCCATCGCGGGACCGAGAAGTTCATGGAGTACAAGACCTATCTCCAGTCCATCCCGTACTTCGACCGGCTCGATTACGTCTCCCCGATGTGCATGGAGCACACCTATGTGCTCGCCATCGAAAAGCTGCTGCGCATCCAGGCCCCACCGCGAGCCCAGTATATCCGGGTGATGTTCGCGGAAATCACCCGCATCCTGAACCACCTGCTGAACATCACGACCTACGCGCTCGATGTCGGCGCGATCACGCCGTCGCTCTGGGGCTTCGAGCAGCGCGAGGAGCTGATGGGGTTCTACGAGCGCGTTTCGGGCGCCCGGCTGCACGCCAACTACTTCCGGCCCGGCGGCGTCAACCTGGACCTGCCGGCGGGCTTGGCCGACGACATCTGGGCCTACACCGAGCAGTTTTCCAAATTCGTCGACGAACTGGAGGATTTGCTGTCGGAGAACAGGATCTTCAAGCAGCGCACCGTGGACATCGGGATCGTCAGCGAAGCCCAGGCGCTCGACTGGGGCTTCACGGGGCCGTGCCTGCGCGCGTCCAACGTCGCCTGGGACCTGCGCAAGGCCGAACCCTACGATGTCTACGAGAAGATGGATTTCGACATCCCGGTCGGACTGACCGGCGACTGCTATGCCCGTTATCTGGTGCGGATCGAGGAAATGAGGCAAAGCAACCGCATCATCCGGCAGTGCCTGGAGCAGATGCCGGATGGACCGATCCGGATACAGGACCACAAGGTATCGCCTCCGCGCCGGGGCGAGATGAAGCGGTCGATGGAAGCCCTGATCCATCACTTCAAGCTCTATACCGAAGGCTTTCACGTTCCCGCCGGTGAAACCTATACGGCAACGGAATCGCCCAAGGGCGAGTTCGGCGTCTTCCTGATCGCGGACGGCACGTACAAACCCTACCGCTGCAAGATCCGGGGCACGGGCTTCGCCCACCTTCAGGCGATGGACGCCATGGCCAAGGGTCACATGCTGGCGGATGCCGTCGCCATCATCGGCTCCATCGACGTCGTCTTCGGCGAGATCGACCGCTGAGCATTCCGCACCGGGCGGCGGAGAAAGCCGTCCGGCGGGAACGTTGGGCTTGTGGGCAAGTTGTCTTGGCAAAGCCGGGTCATGGCCTTGGCAAAAGCCATCGGGAACTGCTCGTCCAGGAGGCTCAACTTACCATGCACAGCCAACAGCAAGGGTGGTCCGAACAACAGGATGCGCTGGCCGAGTTCGGCCAATTCGCATTGTCGTGCTTCGACCTGGATCTCATCCTCCAAAGGGCGTGCGAACTGGTCGCCCGAGGGCTTCAGACCCCGATCGCCAAGATCATGCAGACAATCCCCGGAAGCGACGAGCTCCTGATCCGGGCCGCCGTCGGGTTGCCGGGCGACGTCGCCACGGCAGGGGTCACGAAGGTTCCGGGAGGCCATGGGTCCGCTGCCGGATAT
>DASQKT010000383.1:0-13229 GCA_035630415.1 Skermanella sp. | reverse complement strand
TACCGATCGGGCAATACCGGGATCGATTTCGTCACGACCTTCGACAGCGGGAAAAGCGGTCCGCACGTACTGGTCAACGCTCTCACCCATGGGAACGAGCTGTGCGGCGCCATAGCGCTCGACTTCCTGTTCCGCCACGGCGTACGGCCGGCGCGCGGACGGCTGACGTTGTGCTTCGCCAACGTGGCGGCCTATCGGTGCTTCGATCCGGGGCGTCCCGGCGCATCGCGGTTCGTCGATGAGGATTTCAACCGGCTCTGGTCTTCCCAGGTGCTGGACGGTCCCCGCAACTCGGTCGAACTCACTCGCGCCCGAACGTTGAGACCGCTTTACGACACGGTCGATCTGCTGCTGGATCTCCATTCGATGCAGCACGCGACCCCTCCGCTGGTGCTGTGTGGAACGACGGAGCGCGGGCGCCGGCTGGCCCAGGCGGTTGGGGTGCCGGAATGGATCGTCGCCGACAACGGCCATGCCTCCGGCCGCCGCCTGCTCGACTATGCGGGTTTCGCCGATCCGATCGGACCGAAGACCGCCCTGCTCGCCGAATGTGGCCAGCACTGGGAGCGCGAGGCGGCATCCGTGGCGATCGAAATTACCCTGCGCTTCCTGCTCGCCACCGGCGTTGTCGATCCGGAATTCGCCGCCCCTCACCTGAAGCGGGAGCCACCTGAGCAGAAGGTGATCGAAATCACCGATGCGGTCACCATGAAGGGCTCCAATCTGGAGTACGAGGCCGATTACGTCGGCATGGAGATCATCGAGCACAGGGGCACCCTGATCGCCTGCGACGACGATACGGAGATACGAACCCCCTATGACAACTGCGTACTGATCATGCCGTCGCGCCGGTTGCGGCGCGGCCAGACTGCCGTCCGGCTGGGCCGCATCGTAAGCTGACCATTCCATGAGCACACCTTTATACAAGTCCTGGCGGGCTGCCATCCGCCGGCTCAATTTGCCTGCATTGGCATTCACCCTGCTGGTCGGCACCGTCGGCGGAGCGGTATTCGCCTGGTTCCAGTTGCCGCTGGCCTGGATGATCGGGTCCATGGTGTTCTGCACCACGGCATCCATGAGCGGCCTGCCGATCCAGATTCCGGCCAAGCTCCGGTCCGCCATGATCATGATCCTCGGCATCATGCTGGGCAGCGCCTTCACTCCCCACATCGCCGACCGGCTTGGAGAATGGGCGATCAGTCTAGCCTGCCTCGCCTTCTACATCGTCCTGTCGGCTGCACTCGGGATCGTGTTCCTCCGCAAGGTCGCGCGCTACGATCCGGTTACCGCCTTCTTCACGGCCACTCCCGGCGGGCTGAACGAGATGGTGCTGGTCGGCTCCGCGATGGGGGGAGACGACAGGACGATATCGGTCGCCCACAGCGCCCGCGTCATGCTGGTGGTCATGACCGTTCCGGTCTTCTTCCAGATGTTCCAGGGCTACAGCCCGGCAAGCCGGGGTCCGTTGGGGCCGGCGCTGGCCGATATTCCGCTGGCCGATCTGGCGCTGCTGGCATCCTGTGCCCTGGGCGCCGTCGTCGCCCGCTGGCTACGCCTGCCCGCGTACATGCTGCTGGGGCCGATGCTGGTGAGCGCCGCAATCCATCTGGGCGGGCTGACGACCGGCAAGCCGCCGGGCGTGCTGATCGCAGCCGCACAGATCGTCGTGGGAGCGGCACTCGGCAGCCGGTTTTCCGGTGTCCGGATCGTGCGCATCGCCCATACCCTGGTCATCGCGTCGGCCCTGACGCTCATGCTGCTGATGATCACACTGGCCTTTTCGCTGGTGCTGAACTGGATCACGGGCATCCCCCTGCCGGCCCTGATATTGGCCTTTTCCCCCGGCGGTCTGGCGGAGATGAGTTTGGTGGCCCTGGCGCTTGGCGTGGACGCGGCGTTCGTCTCGACCCACCACATCGTCCGCATCGTCCTGATCGTCTCGCTGGTGCCGCTGACGTTCCGCGCCTTCCGCCGGTTTGAGCGGCGCCGTCATCCGGATGGCGATTGAGCACCGGATCGGAGAACTATCGGGTCAGGCCAAACGTTACCGTCGCATGACCAGCAACATAGCCGCCCCCCACCTCGAAGGCCGCCCAAGGCTGACCGGACCGAGCCCCGACGGCGCTCCCGCCATGACCGGCCGCAGCAAGGCGGAACGGGTCGCCATCGTCGGGCTGTTCAGCCTGGGCGTGTTGTATACCCTTTACTTGGCGCGCGACCTGCTGCTGCCGGTCTTTCTGGCGTTGCTGCTAAGCCTGCTGCTCCGCCCCGTCGTCAAGGGTCTGCGCCGCCTGCGCATCCCGGAAGCGCTGAGTGCCGCCGTTCTGGTGACGCTGCTCCTGGTGGCGCTGGCCGGCGCGGCCTTCAGCCTGAGCGAACCGGCGACCGCCTGGATCAAGCGGGCGCCGGTCGTCATGCACCAGTTGGAGTTCAAGCTGGGCGACCTTCGGCAAACGGTGGAGAGTGCCCGCAAGGCTTCCCACCAGATCGAGCAGATGGCGGCCGCCGCCGACGACGAGGCCCAGGCGGTGGTGGTGCGCGGTCCCAGCCTTGCCGAACAGGCGTTGACCCAGACGCAAGTGATCCTGGCGCAGTTGTTCGTCGTCCTGGTGCTGCTGTTCTTCTTCCTGGCCCAAGGCCGGAGCATGCTGGAACAGTTGATGGGCACGATGACCAACCTGGAAGACCGCATCCACTATGCGACCATCGCCAGCACGGTGCAGAAGAACATCGCGGCATACCTGGCAACCGTCACGCTGATCAATACCGCCCTGGGACTCGGCACGGCGGGCCTGCTGACGGCTTTCGGCGTGCCGAATCCCGGTCTTTGGGGCGTGATGGCTGGGCTGCTGAACTTCATCCCGTACCTGGGCGCCGCCGCCAGCCTGACGGTCATAGCTCTCGTATCGGCGCTTACGTTCGACAGCTTGCTTCAGATAGCCTTGCCGCCTTTGTCCTTCCTGGCCGTGACGGCGATCGAGGGCAATATCGTCACGCCCATGATCGTCGGCCACAGGCTGACGCTGAACCCGATCGCCGTGTTTCTGACGATCCTGTTCTGGGGCTGGCTATGGGGTATACCCGGCGCGCTGATGGCGGTGCCGATCCTGGCCGTGTTCAAGATCCTGTGCGACGCCCACAAGCCGCTCCACCCGTTAGGGGCGTTGCTGGGCGGTTGAACGCGCTTCGGCCGCCTAGAGATCGACGCCGTTGCCCGGCGCCGCAGGCAGCGACAGGGGCGGCATCGGCTGCGCCGGCTGCCCCGGCTGCCCCGGCTGATCGTGCGGATCGATCCGGCGGACGATGATGTCGCCGTTCTCGTTGATCTCCGGCAGATTGTAGCGCGGCAGTTCCTCGACCATGCGCTGAAGGCCAAGCATCAGCTTGCCGAGCCCTTCCAGGGTCAATTGTGTCCCGCTGGGTTCCTGACCGGCGGGCGTGCCGGTGGACTGGGCGAACGCCGGTGCGGACGCCAGTGCGGCGCAGACGCCAAGCGCGATGATGGCTGGACGCATGATTTCATCCTCCCCGCCGGTTTGCCGGATGGTCCCGTATCACGGGCCTCAGCATACTCCGCCAGGGGCGGTGACGTCAGGTCCAATCTAGCTGGTCAGTTCTTCCAGGGTCTGCCGGACCACCTGAACGATCGCGGCGCCAAAGATCGACGTGTCGATGCCCAGCGCGTTGCCGACCACCGTCAGTTCGATTTCCGTCGTCGGAGCGTAGCGTGCGATTTCCTGGACGGCGGAACTCGGCATCACGGCCTCACGCTCGATGTTGTGAGCGGCGGCGGCCTGAGCCCGCCAGTGGTTGAGCGCCGCGACGATAGCGCTCTGGATCTGCGCGGTTTCCTCCCGCTTGCGAAGCTCCTCGAACATCACGAGGATATGCCACGCGTTGCCGGCGTAGGTCGTTTCGATCCTGGCGACATCGACGGTACGCAGGAATTCCCCCAGCGCCAGTTCGTCCTCATGCACGGCGGCATCACGAATCTTGAACGTGCGGATCTCGCTGCTCATAGCATTCCCTTGTCACGGTTGCCTGGGTCCCTTCCGAAAAACGCCAGCGGACCCAACACCTGACAAGGATTAACCCGAACGGCGAAAGTTCGCCACAAAAGATATCGGGGCACGCAAGGCAGGCGCGTTAAAAAGGCGCCTGTCCAGCGTCGGCCACGCCCTTGAGGATCGAGCATCCGCAGTAAGGGCACTGGACCGAGGCGATAAGCTGCCGGGACTGTTCATCTGAAAGACTGATCCCGAGCCGGCGCTCGACTTCCGCGACCATGTCGCGATGGACCTTGTTGGCGGCCCCGCAGCTATCCTCGATCACGCCGGTGTAGTCTTCGGCGGGATCGAAACGGAAGGCCGCCGCCGGGCCGGCAAGTGCAAGGACGGCCAGACCGAGCACGGAACCGCCGGCCAGCTTCAGGACATCGCGCCTGCCAATATCCTCATCCATCGCCCGCTCCTCCGTTCCATACCAATCGGGCGATCCATCCCGATTCGGTTGAGCATTACGCCTGCGCCCGCCGCCGGTCAACGCTAACCAAGCTTCTGGGCGCTCACCACCATCAGCGGCGGCCGTCGGCTTTCGTCAGCCAGTCCGGGCCGTTCCGCCAGAAATTCCGGCTGCGCTTCCGGCTCCAGCACGCGCCGGATCGTCAGCCCGCTGTCCGTCAGCGTATTGAGATATGTCGCGACCGTGCGATGATATTTCTGCACGTTATCGACGAACCAGGTGTAGTGCCGCTCGCTCTCGTCATGATAGCGGTCCACCGGCCAGTGAAGCCGCTTGCCGGCGGCGTCCAGCACCCAGCCTTGCAGGAGCGAGGTGAAGATCGGATGTTCGATGGAAAACAGGAAGCTGCCGCCGATGGCCAGCGTCCGTGCGACGGCGCGGACTACGGTCTCGTAGTCGTCGATGTACTGGAGCGCCATGCTGCTGACGACGACATCGAACCGGTTCGGCGTCGGCTCGAGATCCTGCATGGCCTTCACGGCATACAGGATTGCCGGATCGTCGGTCACCTGCCGTGCCGCCTCGATCATCCGGTCGGAGATGTCGATGCCGAGAACTTCCACCGCTCCCATCTTACGGACATAGCGAGCGACATGACCGAAGCCGCATCCCATGTCCAGTACCCGCTTTCCGGTGAGATCGGGCATGAGGGAGCGGATCGCCGGCTCCTCCATCACCTTGTTGAGGCCGGTTTCACTCCAGCGTAAGCGACTATAGCCTTCGAAGAACTGAGGATCGTTGTAAATATTTTGGTTCGTCATTCAAGAGCTCCGAATCGGTCGCCCGCCGACCTATGCTAGCGCCCGGAAGCAGATCGGGAGAGCGGTCGAATGTTTAGTTCGCTTTTGAATGACATGGAGCAGGCGCAGATGTCTATTCCGTAACAGTGCGGCAATTTATCTGTAACTTAAGGCTGCCAAAGCCGCTCAGCGTGCCTTGGTCGCCCGGTCATCCCGCAGACGTTGCGCCAGTTCCGGCGTGACCTGCCCGTCCACCGGCAGATTGGCCTCCCGCTGGTACTGGCGGATAGCGTCACGGGTACGGGCACCGATACGGCCATCGACGGCACCGACATAGAAGCCGCGCATAGTCAGAGCCTCCTGAACTTCGACCTCGGGGGTCGGAGCAGCCGGCCTCGACCGTGAGTAGACCTTTGGAAGGTGGAAGCTGACGTGGTCCAGCAGCTCCTGACTGGGACAGCCGGTCAGTGGCAGCTTGGCCGCCCGCTGGTAGGCGCGGATGGCATCCGACGTCTTCGGTCCGAAGCGGCCGTCGATGCCGCCCGGATCGAATCCGTTGACCGCCAGTTCGCGCTGTATCCCCTCGACCATGGGGGTTTGGGTCGTGGCACAGGCGGCCCATGCCGGGCCGCCCGTCGTCAATGCCAGCAACATCACGCCGGCACTCCATCCCATACCCTTCATTCGCGATACCTCACCTTCAGTTCAAACACTGTCAGGCGGCTTCGCTGTCCCCCTGACCCTTGATGCGCTGCGCCAGGGCGGCAGCCAGGAACTCGTCGATATCGCCATCCAGCACGGCACCGCTCTGGCTGGTTTCGACACCGGTCCGAAGGTCCTTTACCATCTGGTAGGGCTGCAACACGTAGGAGCGGATTTGGTGCCCCCAGCCGATATCCGACTTGGTTGCCTCCAAGGCCGCCGCCGCATCCTCCCGCTTCTTCAACTCCGCCTCGTACAGACGGGCACGGAGCATGTCGAAAGCCTTGGCGCGGTTCTTGTGCTGCGACCGCTCCTGCTGGCACTGCACCACGATATTGGTCGGAATATGCGTGATACGAACCGCTGAGTCGGTCTTGTTGATGTGCTGGCCGCCGGCACCCGACGCCCGGTAGGTGTCGATACGCAGGTCCTTGTCCAGCACCTCGATCGCGATCTTGTCGTCGATCACGGGACTGACCGCCACGCTGGCGAAGCTGGTATGACGCCGCGCCTGACTGTCATAGGGGCTGATCCGGACAAGACGATGCACACCCGCCTCGGTCTTCAGCCAGCCGTAGGCGTTGTGGCCCTTGATCTGGACCGTGGCGGACTTGATCCCGGCTTCCTCGCCGGCGCTCTCTTCCAGCCATTCGGTCTTGTAGCCATGGGCTTCCGCCCAGCGCAGATACATGCGCAGCAGCATTTCGGCCCAATCCTGGGCTTCGGTGCCGCCGGCGCCGGCATTGACTTCGACATAGCAGTCGTTGGCGTCGGCCTCGCCGGACAGCAGGCTTTCCAGTTCCAGCTTGGCAGCCTTCTCCTTCAGCGCCAGCAGAGTGTTCTCGGCGTCCTTGACGACGGTTTCGTCGCCTTCGGCCTCCCCCATGTCGATCAGCTCGATGCTGTCGCTCAGCTCGCGCTCGAGGGCGCGGTAGCCATTGACGGAGGTATCCAGATGGGTGCGCTCGCGCATTACCGTCTGCGCGCGTTCGCTATCGTTCCAAAGGTTGGGATCTTCGGAAATGGCGTTCAGTTCGTCGAGGCGCCTGACTGCATTTTCCCAGTCAAAGGTGCCTCCTCAGCAGCGCCAGCGACTCTCGGATCGCTTCGGCGGCCGCTTCGATCTCGGCTCGCATGGCGGGCCTCCTCGTGGCTAGCTAGGTTTCGGGAATGGCGGTTCGTCGACGCTTACTTAGACCCTGCGGGCTCATACGCCAAGTGCCAATCCAAACCGCCGGTTTTGCCGGCAGCCTTGGACGGCCATCTCGTCAGTAGAGCCCGCCGGTTCCGGACGATGCCGGCTCCTGTGGTCCGCCACCCTGCCCCGGCGGCGGCACGCTGCCAAGCGGCTGAAGGTAGCCGCCGGCGGGATTTGCTCCGGACGCTATGTCGCTGCCATCCAGCACGAAATTCTCGCCCGGCTGGGGCTCCGTCCCAGGCTTGAAGGCTTCCCAGATGGCGTTCCGCTGGCCCGGCTCGGCCAATTGACCGGTAGCGGCATCGACCCTGACCAGACGGATGCCGGGAGGCATGCGGAACGGGATCGCCGGCTCGTTCTTCAGCGCTACCGACATGAAGTCCTTGAAGACCGGGGCCGAAACCGACCCGCCGGTTTC
This sequence comes from Skermanella sp., assembly GCA_035630415.1. GTDB lineage: Bacteria > Pseudomonadota > Alphaproteobacteria > Azospirillales > Azospirillaceae > Skermanella. Next base: position 5,650 of record DASQKT010000383.1, on the reverse strand, counting down.
CTTGCCGCCGAGTGGCCGGGGCTGGTCGAAGCCGATGTAGAGGCCGACCGCCAGATCGGGCGAGAAGCCGACGAACCATGCGTCGTTCGCGTCGTTGGTCGTCCCGGTCTTTCCAGCCAGCGGCTTGCCGATGGAAGACACGGCCTTAGCCGTGCCCCGCTGGACGACGCCTTCCAGGATGGAAACCATCTGGTAAGCCGTCCGGGGATCGATCACCGACTCCCGCGCGTCCGGCACGTCCGGCACCGGCATGTCGGCAGACCACGCGACGCCGGAGCAGCCATCGCAGGGCCTCATGTCGTGCTTGAAGACCGTCTTGCCCGTATGGTCCTGAACGCGGTCGATGAAGGTCGGAACGACCTTCCTGCCGCCGTTGACGATCATCGAATAGGCCGTGGTCATCTTCAGAACGGTGGTTTCGCCAGCGCCGAGCGACATCGACAGGACCGGCTGAAGCTTGTCGACCACTCCGAAGCGCTTGGCGTAATCGACCACCTTGTCCATGCCGATGCTGTTGGCCAGCCGGACCGTCATGACGTTACGGGACTTTTCCATGCCGACCCGCAAGGTCGTCGGGCCGAGGAAATCCTCGGAGTAGTTCTGCGGCCGCCACAGCGGCTGCCCCGGCCCCGGTTGGATCGCGAAGGGCGCATCCATCACCAGCGTCGACGGCGTGAAGCCGTTGTCCAGCGCCGCCATGTAGACGAAGGGCTTAAAAGAGGACCCCGGCTGCCGCTGCGCCTGGGTGGCTCGGTTGAAGACGCTGATCTTGGAGCTGAAACCACCGCTCATCGCCAGGACGCGGCCGGTATGGGGGTCCATCGCGACCAGACCGCCCTGGGCTGCCGGTATCTGGCGCAGGCCGAAGGTGCCGGCTGGAAGCTCCTTGCCCTTGGCGTCCTTGGTCACTGGCTCGACCAGGATCACGTCGCCCTTGGCGAGCACGTCGCCGACCTGCTTGATCTCCGGCCCGACGCGCTCGCCTTCCAGCCATTTCCGCGCCCACTTGACCTCCGCCAGCGGGATACGGCCACGGCCGCCGTCGGCGATGCCGATCTCCGCATGGTCCGAACTCACCTCCAGCACTGTGGCAAGCCGCCAGATCTCGCCGCCGGCGGGGACCGTCGTCTCGGCGAGCTGCTTGGACCAGTTGTCGAAACTCTCCAGTCTCGCCACCGGGCCGCGCCAGCCGTGGCGGCGGTCATACGCGATCAGACCGTCGCGCAGGCTGTTGGTGGCGACCTCCTGAAGCTTGGGATCGACGGTCGTGCGGACGGAATAGCCGCCCTCGTAAAGCTGCTGCTCGCCGAACCGGGACGAAAGCTGGCGCCGGACCTCCTCCGCGAAGTAGTCGGCGACGACGTAGTCGGTCTCGTCGCGGCGGCGCACTTCCAGCGGCTCGGCCTTGGCCTGCTCCGCCTCCTCCGCCGTGATGTAGCCGTCCTCATGCATGCGCCCGATCACCCAATTGCGCCGGGCGACGGCGGCGTCGTGCTGGCGGACGGGATGATAGTTGTTCGGCGCCTTGGGAAGCGCCGCCAGATACGCCGCTTCGGCGATCGTCAACTCGTCCAGGGGCTTGTTGAAATAGTTCAAGCCGGCCGCCGCGACGCCGTAGGAGCGATTCCCCAGGAAGATTTCGTTCAGATACAGCTCGAGGATACGGTCCTTGGTGAAAGTACGCTCCATCCGGAAGGCGAGGATGGCTTCCTTGATCTTGCGCTCGAACGACACTTCGTTGGTCAGCAGGAAGTTCTTGGCTACCTGCTGCGTGATGCCGGAAGCGCCGAGCATCCGCCGGCCGGTCGCGACATTCTCGACATTGACCACGATGGCCCGCAGCACCGCGCCGAAATCAACACCTCGGTGGGTGTAAAAATTCTGATCCTCGGCGGAGATGAAGCCGTGAATGACGCGCTTCGGCATCGCCCCGATCGGGATGAAGACACGGCGCTCCGTCGCGAACTCCGCCAGCACCCGGCCGTCGCCGGCATGGACCCGCGTCACCGTGGGCGGCTGATAATCCGCAAGCTGGCTGTATTCCGGCAGACCCTGGCTGAAGTGGTGGATCGCGAAAACGGCACCACCGGCGGCCACCACGACGATGAGCAGCAACGCTGACAGGACCCCAAGAAAAATGCGCATCAGTCTTCCACGAAAAGAATCAGCCACGAAAAGAAACAGCGCCCGGACATGGCGCTGTCGGTCACTGCGGGTTTCGACCTTGGCCACCGTCATTGGCCATCGTCATTCAACCGTCGTCCGGCCCGGCTGACTGTCGGTCAGAGCGCCAGTCTAGCAGATTGAATGCGGCTATGTTGAGGTCATGACCGGCTGATGCCCGCCCTTGCGGCAAAATACCCGTCGATGCTCCTGAGGAGTGAACGCGCCATGCGTCCGCGGTGTTCCGTCTGCCCCAGCAGCTTGGCGTCCTGAGGGCTGGAAAGATACCCCAGTTCGATCAGCACGGACGGGATATCGGGCGCGGTCAGCACGGCGAAGCCGGCGGACCTGTGCGGGCGCGGCACCATCCGGGTCTCCCGGCCCATCTCCTTGACCAGCATATTGGCGAAACGGCGCGACTGGTTCATCGTGTCCCGCTGGGCGAGGCTGATGAGGATGTTCACGACCTCGTCGTTTTCGGCGGTCAGGTTGATCCCGTCCAGGGCGTCGGCCCGGTTCTCGCGGGCTGCCAGGGTAGCGGCTTCGCGGTCCGACGCATTCTCCGACAGCGAGTAGATCGACATGCCGCGTACGTCGCTGCTGCCGATCGAGTCGGCATGGAGCGAGATGAAAAGCTCGGCCCCGGCCTCTCGCGCCTTGGCGACCCGGTCGCGCAGGCGCAGGAAGACATCGCTGTCCCGTGTCATCACGACGCGATAGCGTCCCGAAGCGGTAAGCTGGTCCCTGACGACGCGAGCCATCGCCAGCGTCAGGTCCTTTTCGAAGGCGCCCGTCACGCTGATGGCGCCGGGATCGACTCCCCCGTGCCCAGGATCGAGCACGACGACGCGCCGGGCATCGGTCCGCGCTCCTGGCCGTTTGGGCGGCAGCGGAACGGCGCCAAGCGCCGCCAGCGTCGCGGGCGAAGCAGCGCCCTCATCGCCGCCGGAACGCAGTCCCGGCGGCATCTGCGGCGGGATCACCGCCGCCCCCGCCGCCACCCCCGGCGACATCGTGACGGCGACGGTATCCATCGGCGATTCGGGCAAGGCCGGCACCGGCCGGCTGACGGCAGCGGCGCCTGTCGCCACCGGAAGCGTGTACGTGGAGCCGGCTAGCCGTTCCACGACGTGCGTACCATGCGTCCTGCTCATCTCGGACGCGAATACGGCGGCGCTCACCGGTTCCAGATCCAGCACGAAGCGCGGCTGCTTGCCGTCGCGCGGCGGCAGCATGAAGGCTTCGCGCACGCGTACGGGACCCGCCACTTCCAGCACCAGGCGCATCGTTCCGGGCCGGTACGGCGCATAGCGGAAGTTCAGGACGGAGCCGGCGGTGCCGCTGGTCTGATTCGCCGAGTCGTTCCATGTCATCTCGGGGAAGTCGACGACGACGCGATAAGGGTCCGGCAGCGTGAAGACGCGAAAATCGACCGGGTCCGTCACTTCCATCACGAAGCGAGTCTTGTCCGGATGCACGCCCAGCCTGACATCGACCACCGTCGGGCGCGCTTCCGCTGGCCACGCCAACGCCGCGACGAGGGTGATTACCGCCAGAATCATGGACAGCGCGCGCAGCGTAGCTCTCCCAATGTGGTCGAGATATCGACTTCAAGATAGCTATACCTCAGGAGAATCAAAGTCTTCAAGCACATCGATGAGATTCAGCGTTATTTGCGCACAGTGTGGCGGATTCCCCTCGCCGCCGGTTTCCCGGTTGTGTGTCCATGATCGCCCGGCGACAATTCTGTCATTGAGGAAAGTCCCGCCCCCTATTATGGTAGGGGTGCGACATACCGCATTCCGCCAATCCCCCTTTGGGAACGGCGGCGCCGCTCTCGGGTAACGCGCTGCCACGCTTGGTATTTTTGGCAGCGCACCGGTTGGGTGGCGCTTACGGAACCTGCGGTCGGAGAAGAAACCTTGAAGCTGGCTTCAGCCCCGACAGGCTGGAGTCCGGTGCTTGACGCTCTACCCGTCCTGGCTGCTGTGGAAAGCGCCGTTAGACGACAAGGTGGAGCCGGCATCGAACGCTTCGCATTTTACGATGACGCGCCGCCACCCGTTCGTCGCGCGGGGGCCCGGCGGCGTCATGGGGTAAACATATGGCAAAGCGCATGCTGATTGACGCGACACATTCCGAGGAGACTCGGGTGGTCGTGGTCAATGGTAACAAGTTGGACGAACTCGATTTCGAAATCGCCAGCAAGAAGCAGTTAAAAGGCAATATATATCTGGCCAAGGTCACGCGGGTGGAGCCTTCGCTCCAGGCGGCCTTCGTCGAATATGGCGGCAACCGTCACGGTTTCCTGGCCTTCTCGGAAATTCACCCGGATTATTATCGTATTCCCGTCGCCGACCGCGAGGCCCTTCTCGCCCAGGAACGCGACCAGGAAGAGCGCGAGGAAAGCGCCGCCGGGGAAATCGAGATGGGCGATCCCCGCCCCGGCCGCAACCAGCGCCGTTCCTTCCGGGGCGGTTCGCGCGGTGACGAAAAAGGCGGATCGAACTCGACATCCGACCATGCGCAAACCGACCATGCGCAAACCGGTCGTGACCGAACGGACCATCGGGTCGAACGGCAGGACGAACCGGCAGCCGAAGCGCCGCAGGCCGACATCCCCGGCGTGGGCGAACAGCCGCCCTACGAAAGCCGCACGGACGAGCCGCTTCCGTATAAGGAACCGACGCCTCAGCCGGACATCGGCGACGTTCCGCTCGACTGGTTCGCGCCTGACGAACCCGCGCCGGAAGCTCCCGCTCAGCCCCCTCTCCCCCAGGACGGTCCCGTTCAGGAAAACGGTGGAGAACCCGACGGGAACGGCGATGCCGGCAGTGACGGCGACGACAAGCCGACGACCTACCAGCCCGCCAACCTGCCGCGCGACGAGCGGAGCGAGCCCTACGATCCGGCCGGCAGCGATGCCGGACAGTCCTCCTACGAAGCGCCCGGCTTCGATGCGCCGGAATCCGGACAGGTAGCCCCCTCGGCCCAGGACGCCATCCATCCGACCCCCGACGAAGCTCCGGTAGCGCCCGCCGCCGAACTCGGCGCCGGCACTGAAGTCGCCGAAGAAGCAGTACAGAGCCGTTCCGACACCGTCGAAGACCGCGAGAACACCGACAACGACCACGAGGACGACGGCTCGCGCCGTCACCGCCGCGCGGACCGTAGCCGAAACGAAGCCGAAGGCGGTTCGGTCGACGACCTCGGCGGTGACGAGGCCGACGACGCCCAGCGCCGCCGCCCGCGTCCGCTGCGCAGCTACAAGATCCAGGAAGTCATCAAGCGCCGGCAGATCCTGCTGGTCCAGGTCGTCAAGGAAGAGCGCGGCAACAAGGGTGCGGCGCTGACAACCTACCTGTCGCTGCCCGGCCGCTACTGCGTCCTGATGCCCAACACCGGGCGGGGCGGCGGCATTTCCCGCAAGATCACCAACCCGCAGGACCGCAAGCGCCTGAAGGAAATGATGTCGGATCTCGACATT
>DASQKT010000382.1:0-3815 GCA_035630415.1 Skermanella sp. | reverse complement strand
TCGACGTCATGGGAACAGTCTCTCGACAGCGGCATCCATGTCTGCCAGCTTTTCTCCGACGAGGAGGACCGGCTGGAGTCGATGATCCGGTATCTCGCTTCCGGTATCGAGGCGGGGCAGAAATGCGGCTGCTGGACGTTCGACGATGCGCAATCCCTGCTTGCCGCCGAGGGCTTCGAAGCCGGGCTCTCCATGGATGACGCCCGCGCTCGCGGGCAGCTTTCCTTCGAGGATGCCGACCGGGTCTGGTTCGCCGACGGCAAGTTCGACCCGGAACGGCTGCTGAGCCAGTTATCCGACTTTCATGACAGCACTGGCGGCAAAGCCTGGAAGGGTTCGCGAATCGTCGCCGAAATCAGCCCGGCGATCCCGGAAATGCCCGGCGGCGGCCGGCTGATCGAGTACGAGGTGGAGGTGAACCGGTTCCTGCGCGGCAGACCCATGACGGTCATCTGCCAGTATGATTTGCGCCGTTTCAGCGGTTCCGTCCTTCTGGACGTGCTCCATGTCCATCCCTACGTCATGATTCGCGGCTCGATAATGCCCAATCCATTCTACAGTCTCGCGGAAGATGCTCTTGCCGCAGCCTGATTCCCAAATACCGCTGGATGTCGCCAACCGTACGCTGGGGCAGTTGCTCGTCCTGCAAAGCGTTGCCATAGGCTTGCCCGGACGCCGTGAAATCTTCGACTTCCTGAAGGCGGGGCTTCACCGGATGCCGGGAATCGGCCGAGTCGAGACGTTCGAAGCAGGGGCAGCACCCCGGACCGGGTTCGATCTGGTCATGCCGGTCAGGTCCGGTCAGCGCGACTATGGCGCCTTCGCCTTCGTCATCGCCGACCATGACGCCTTCGGCGCCTTCGGTCCCTACATCCGCAACCTGATAACCTCGGTCGCGGCGATCCTGGAGTTCCGGCGCAATCAGGAAGTCAGCCACGACCGGGAGCACCGGCTCGAGGTCGAGGTCCTGAAGACGCGGCGCGAACTGCTGCTGATCGAACACGACCTCCAGGCGATCCTGAACACGATCCCCGACATCTTCTTCCGGACCGGCGACAACGACCGCGTGGTCATGGTCTCCCCCGGCGTCCACTCGATCCTGGGCTATGCGCCGGAAACCTTCCTGGGCACGCGGCTGTGCGATCACTACTGCGATCCCCAGCAATACCTGCGCGACCGGGAACGGGTGCTGGACGCCGCCGGCGACGTCGTCATGGTCGAGGGGATGATGCGGCACAAGGCGGGTTTCGAGGTATGGATCTCGACCAACGCCGCAGCCCGCTTCAACGCCGACGGCCAGTTCACCGGCATAGACGGCATCTCGCGCGACGACAGCCTGAGGAAGCGCACTGAGCAAGACCTGCTGGCGGCGAAGGATCAGGCCGAGCAGGCCAACCACCTCAAGACCCAGTTCCTCGCCAACATGAGCCACGAGCTGCGGACGCCGCTCAACGCGATCATCGGCTTTTCCGAGTTCATGGGGCTTGAGGCGCTGGGGCCGCTAGGGTCCGACAAGTACCGGGAATACCTGATCGACATCAAGAATTCCGGCGAACACCTTCTTGAAGTCATCAACGACATCCTGGATGTGGCGCGGATCGAAGCGGGCCGGGTCGAGATGCGGTTCGAAACCGTGGTCCTCGACTATGTGGTCGACGCCTGCATCAGGCTCGTGGCCGACCGGGCGCGGGCCAGGGACCTGAAGATCGTTTGCGAACTGCCGCCAGGATTGCCGTCGCTGTCGGTCGATCCGTTGCGCTTCCGTCAGGTGATACTGAACCTTCTGACCAACGCGGTGAAGTTCAACCGGCCCGCCGGCAGCATCCGCGTGACGGCGGATCACGAGGCGGATGGCGGCATGGCGATCCGGGTGACCGATGACGGCATCGGGATCGCCGCCAGCGACATCCCGTTGGTTCTGGAAGCCTTCGGGCAAGTCTCCGATGTCTATGCCCGTCCGCACGAGGGGTCGGGGCTGGGTCTTCCGCTATGCCGCTCACTGATGCAACTGCACGGCGGAGACCTTGAGTTAAGCAGCACCCTTGGAGTCGGTACGACGGTTACGGTCCGCTTTCCGGCGGACCGCGTTGTCATGGACCGGAACGAGTATCTGCTGAGCCATGGGCTCAGCCTAACCGGATAGGTTTCCTCCGGCAGGGCGCGGCGTCGGCCGCCAGTCGGGTGGAGCCAGTTCGAACCCGGCGAATTCGAAAGCCGGCGACACGGTGCAGCCCACCAGCGTCCAGGAGCCGAGCGAGACCGCCGTCTGCCACGCGCCGGCCGGTACCACGGCCTGCGGCCTCTGGCCATGCCCCAGCGCCGGCCCCAGATGGGTGGCGTAGGCGTCGTGGCCGTTGGGGGAGACCGTCAGCGCAAGCGGCCCGCCGGCGTACCAGTGCCAGATCTCGACCGCGTCTACCCGGTGCCAGGCCGAGAACTCGTCCGCCTGGAGCAGATAGTAGATCGCCGTGCACGACCCGCGCGATCCGTCCGCCGGCTTATCGCGGAAGGTTTCGACATAGTGGCCGCCCTCGGGATGCTTTTGCATCCCGAGCAGCTTGATGACCTGATCGGCGGTCAACTCGTCCATGGCGATCAGGCCGCCGGCGGAGCTGTCTTGACGAAGCTGTCGCGCTTCGATTCGGCATCGAACCATGCCGACAGGGCAGGGTGGCCCGGCCGCCAGTCCTCGTGGCCGAAGCGGAAGTCCAGGTAGCCGAGGGCGGCCAGCACGGCGACGCTGCCGATGGTGAACCGCTCGCCCAGCTGGGCGGCGCCGGCTTCCAACGCATCGACCGAGCGGGCGACCGCCGCGCGCTGCCGTTCCATCCAGTCGGTCGAGCGGAGCTGCTCCGGGCGGTTGCCTTCCAGACGGCGGAGGATGGCGGCATCGCAGATGCCGTCGGCCAGCGCCTGGAAGCGAAGTGCCGCCCAGCGGTCGGGACCGGCCTCCGGGTAGAGGCCGTTGCCGGGACCGCTTTCCAGGCTGTCGAGGTATTCGACGATCACCGGGCTGTCGAACAGGGAAGTCCCGTCGGGAAGTGCCAGCGCCGGGACCTTACCGAGCGGGTTGTCCTGCGGCAGGTCGGTGGTGGGGCTCCAGGCGTCGGTCTTTTCCAGCTCGACCTTGTCCGACAGGCCGCGTTCATGGATGACCATCATGACCTTCCGCACATAGGGCGAGGTCGCACTGTACCGCAGCTTCATGGGTTCTTCTTTCCGTTTGCTTATTAGTCTTGCCAGCCAGACGTGGCTAGCCGGAAGTGGCTAGAATGTATCCTTGCGCCGGCGGATCTCCGCGAACACTTCTACCGGATCGGCCCCGGCGAGGCCAACCGCGGCGGCGACATCCGCATCGTCGGCGCGCAGGAACGGGTTGGTCGCCCGTTCGGCCCCGAGCGTCGTCGGAATGGTCGGCTTGCCGGAGTCGCGCAGGACGGCGATATCGGCGGCGCGTTCCTTGAGCACCGAATTGTTCGGATCGACGGTGACCGCAAACTTGGCGTTGGACAGAGTGTATTCGTGACCGCAAAAGACCTGCGTGTCCGGCGGCAAGTCTCGCAGCTTCAGCAACGAATGCCACATCTGCGCCGGTGTCCCTTCGAACAGCCGGCCGCAGCCGAGAGCGAACAGGGTGTCGCCGGAAAACAGTGCGGAGGCTTCCGGGAACCACAGCGAGATATGGCCGTTGGTGTGGCCCGGCGTCTCGAAAACGCGGACTTCCTGCGATCCGAAGCGATAGGCGTCTCCTTCGCCGACCGTCTCGTCCAGGTCGGGGATTCGGTTGCGGTCGGCGGCGGGGCCGACGATGGTGC
>DASQKT010000381.1:0-6297 GCA_035630415.1 Skermanella sp. | reverse complement strand
TGACTGACTTCTTCACGAGCGACGAGGATCATGCCGAGCCCTGAGCTGTCGACAAATTCCAAGCCGCTGATTTCGAGAATCTGCCTGCTGGCGCTGCTCTGGACCATTTCCTGGATCATGGCGCGGACCTTGCCGTGATCGTTGAAAGTCAGTCGGCCGGACAGCGAGACCTTGAGCTCGGCGTCGCGCTGTTCAATACGATAATCCATGAATCACCCTACCCCTTCACTACCGGCGTACTCACCGGCGATTGTAATACTAGACAGCATTTAAAACAATTCGATATTATCGTCATTGTCGCCACCGCCATAGGGCGCCTCCGCCTCCGGATAGGCGGCATCGAGATCGAGAGCGCCATTGGTATCGAGCGCCGTCCCATCCAGCAGCATGCGCCGCACGAACCGCTGGCGAAGTTCGCTCAGCGTCATGCCGGAGAGCAGGCGGTCCAGCCATTCCTGGGGGAACGAAGCCTCGGTCCCGACCGGCAGCGCGGAGCGGGTCCGCCCGCCCAGATCGTCCAGCCCGGCGGAAATTACGGTCATTCCGTCGATCACGTGGTCCAGGCGCTGTTTCGCCAGATCCTGGAACTGCATGCGGGTAATGACCTGGTTGATGTGGGCGGAAATTTCGGTCGAAACCCGCGCCGCATCCTGTAGGACGCTCTGGAAATGATGGCTCTGGGAGACAAGGCTCATCATCGTCATGTCGATGCGGTCCTTGGCGAGCATCTGCGGCGACAGGTCGGTATTGGCGATGTCGCGCAGGATTTCATGCCCCCGCCGTACGCCGATCACGACAGCGCCGACCTTGTCGCGCATCCGCCCGGCCAGATCGCCGGTCGCCTTGGAAAGCTGGCGCACCTCGTTCGCCACGACGGCGAATGTCCGTCCCGCCTCTCCCGCCCGGCTGGCTTCGATCGTGGCGTTGAGCGCCAAGAAATTGGTCTGGCGGTTGATTTCGTCGATGTCGGCGATGCTCTTCTCGACCTCGCCGACATCGCGGACGACATCGTCCAGCACATAGACCATCGTCATCGCCTGCTTCGACAGGTTGACGATGTTGTTGACCATCTCGACCAGGATTTCCTGCATGGTCGCGACGACATGGTCGAGCGCTATCGATTCGCCGTCGATCGTGACGGAGTTGGCGACCGAGATGATATCCTCGACCCGCTGGGTCTGCTCCTTCGCCGAGGCGGCAAGATCGCGGAAGCGGGAGCTGATTTCCAGCGTGCTGGTTTCGACCAGTTCGCTGGTCCGCCGCACCTCGTTCGCCAAGGCATCCAGACATTGCCGCTGCATGTCGGAGAAACCTAGCCAGCGCGCCAGCAACTCGTCATAGCTGGGAATCGGCGTGCCGGTGTCGGCTATGGCCGTTCCATTCTGAACCCGCAGGTCGGCAGCTTGCGGCACGCTTGCCGCAGCGGCTCCGCCACCGATGATTTTCAACAATCCGAATGCCATCGGTCAGCCCCTCCAGCGCATCGTCGTGAGCCGCGTCATTTCGGGCGGTCGCCGGGAGCGGCGGCGGCACGCAGCATTTCGGCCGGGATCTGGTTCAGCGGCATCTCGACGGCAACGCCGCCGGCCAGCTTGGCCATTCTCGGCATGCCGTAGACGACGCAGCTCTGTTCGTTTTCACCAATGGTCCAGGCGCCGGCCGCGCGCATCGCGGCCATGCCCGACGCCCCGTCGCGGCCCATGCCGGAGAGAATGACGCCGACGGCGCCGGCGCCGGCCACTTCGGCGACAGAATTGAACAGGACATCGACGGAAGCCCGATGGCCACTGACCGGCGGCCCGTCGGAGATCTCGCAGCTATAGCCGAAGGCGTCCTTCCGCAGCGCCAGATGCCGGTCGCCCGGCGCTATCAGCACCTCGCCGACATTCACCCGTGCGCCATGCTCCGCCACCTTGACGGTCAGCGCCGACTGGCGGTCCAGACGCGCGGCGAAGCTGGGCACGTAGAAAGCGCCCATGTGCTGGACGATCAGGATCGGCGGCGAGCCTTCCGGCAAGGCTTCCAGAATGTCACGGATACGCTCGACTCCGCCGGTCGATGCCCCCAGCGCTATCAGGCGGCTGCCCCCGACACGGCCTGCCGATTTGGCGCGGACCGGCTTGGGACGCGGCGCACCGAGGCGGGCACTGGCGGCGATCTTAAGCTTGCCGATCAGTTCGTCGCGGAAATCGACGAAGCGCTCGCCTTCCGCCCCGTTGGGCTTGCCGATGCAGTCGATGGCGCCAAGCTCGAGAGCCTTGACGGTGGCGTCGGCGCCTTCCCGCGTCAGGGTCGAGACCATGACGACCGGCATCGGCCGCAGCGTCATGATCTTATCGAGGAAGGTCAGCCCGTCCATCTTCGGCATCTCGACGTCCAGGGTCAGGACGTCGGGGTTGGTCGCCTTGATCATCTCCCTGGCTTCGAACGGGTCTGCCGCATGGCCGACCACCTCGAAGCCCGGTTGCGCCGACAGAGCCTCGGTCAGCATCCGCCGCATCAGCGCGCTGTCGTCGACGATCGCAACACGAATCGGCTTGGCCATCATCAATCCCCGAACAACTCGATATCGCCTTCGACCGGCTTGGTCTTCAGATCGGACATGAAGCGCATTTCACTCTGGATCATGTCCGGAACCGCCTCCTTCCGAAGCAGCCGCCGCATGACCCGGCCGGTGCTGGGAAAGTAGTGGACCCGCCGGGCCAGCATCCCGCCCAGGTCCTGCCCGACCAGCGTCAGCCCTTCCGCCCTGATGAATTCCAGGACGAACTCCGCATTGTGCTTGCCGATCGGATTGCTGCTGGCGATCACCTTGGCGCCGCCGAAGACCTTCACTTCCAACCGGTCGCGCCGGCCACCGCGCCGCAGGATCTCGTTGATAAGGCGCTCCATCGCGACGCCGCCGTAGCGGGCTGCTGCGGCGGCCCCTTCGTCATGACCGCGCGGCGCCTGCGGCAGCAGGAAGTGGTTCATGCCGCCGAGCTGAAGCACCGGATCGCGGATGCAGGCGGCTATACAGGACCCGAGCGTCGTCACGAGCATCTCGTCCGCACGCTGGGAAATCTTGTGCTCGCCCAGCAGGACCTTGACGGCGTGGGCGCTGAAACCGGGATGGTAGTAGCCTTCGCTACGCTCTTCCTGATGGTTGAGGGCCTGATGGTTGAGGGCCGGTTTCATGGCACCGCCTGATAGCTGGTCGGCCCAACCTGCTCGAACTGGTCGGAAACGCCATAGAGGCTCTCCGAGTGGCCCAGATACAGATGACCGCCGGCAGCCAGAAGTTGGTGGAATTTTCCGATGACTTGGCTTCTACCATGCCTGTCGAAGTAGATCAGGACATTGCGGCAGAAGATCGCATCGAAGGGGCCGCGCATCGGCCAGTCTTCCAGAAGGTTCAGCGGCTTGAAAGTGATAAGCCGCCGCAACCCGTCGCTCATCGCGAGCATCGTCCGCGATCCCTGGTGCTGCGTCGAGGTGTGACGGTCCCGGATGGCGGCTGGAATGGCGGTGGCATTGTCGGCGGCGTAGATGCCGCGTCTGGCGGTGTCGACCATGTGGGTGTCGATGTCGGTCGCCAGTATCCTGGCATCCCAGCGGTTGATGTCCGGCAGGGTCGAGAGCACCGTCATCGCGATCGTGTAGGGCTCCTCACCCGACGAACACCCGGCGGACCAGATGCGCAGACGCGGCTTCGTGGTTATCTTCGACTGGCTTTCCTGGACCTGAGGCAGCACGACCTTCGCCAGATGCTCGAAATGGTGAGGCTCGCGGTAGAACCGGGTCAGGTTGGTGGTCAGCGCGTTGACCAGGAGGCCGATTTCGTTCTCGCCCTTCTCGCTGGACAGGAATGCGCAATAAGCGTCGAAATCCGGGAGGTTCAGGTCGCGCAGGCGGCGGGCCAGCCTGGAGTAGACCATCTCGACCTTGTGAGAGGCCAGCGTGATGCCGGTAAGCCGCTGGAGCAGAGCCGCGATCTGATCGAAGTGCCCACGGGTGAAATGGAATTCCCTCTCGCCGCTAGGGCGCGGCAGCGTGCCTTCACGCTGCCGCCCTTGGCCTGCCGGTCTGTCCACTCGTGCCGATCTGTCCGTCACTTCACTTATCCGATCCCGTTTCCGCTCTGGGCTGGCTACCCGGACCTGTCGACACCCCGGTCCAATCAGCAAATGTAATCAAAAGGACGCAAAACGCGGCCTTCCGACCCGTGATCAGAATTCCTTCCAGTCGGGATCGTCGGCAGTCTCGACCCGGCGCAACGTGGCCGCATTCGCTGCCGACCGCTTGACGTCAGCCACGCGGGGCGATGCTGCTGGACGCGATGACGCGCCACGGCCCTGGACGACCCCCTTGCGGACGGTCAGCGGAGCGGGGCGGGATGCTCCGCCATGCCCGCCATGGTTCACCGGTGCATGGCCGACATCCTGCTGGGCGAGGCCGCCGGTCACGCTGAAGAAGGAGATCAGCGAACCGAGATCATGAGCCTGCCCTTCCATCGAACGAGCCGCCGCCGAGCTTTCCTCGACCAGTGCCGCGTTCTTCTGGGTCATCTCGTCCATCTGGGCGACGGCGCCGTTGATCTCGTCCAGGCCATTGGCCTGTTCGGCGGTGGCGCGGGCGATCTCCGCCACCAGATCGGCGACGCGGCTGACGCCGGCGACGATGTCCGACAAGGCGCCTCCGGCGGCGCCGACCAGATCGACACCGTCGCGGACCTGGGTGTTGCTGTCGATGATCAGCGCCTTGATTTCCTTGGAAGCCTGGGCCGAGCGCTGAGCCAGCGTCCGGACTTCCTGGGCGACCACGGCGAAACCGCGTCCGGCGTCTCCGGCACGGGCCGCTTCGACCGCCGCGTTGAGCGCCAGCAGGTTGGTCTGGAAGGCGATCTCGTCGATAACGCCGATGATGTCGCTGATCTTCTGGCTGGATGCATCGATCCTGCGCATCGCATCCACCGCGTCGCCGGCGACCTTGCTGCCACGGTCGGCGGCGGTACGGGCGGTCGAGGCGACCTCGTTGACCTGCTTGGCGTTGTCGGCATTGCTGCGCACCGTCGCCGCCAACTCTTCCATGCTGGCTGCCGTTTCCTCAAGGCTGGAAGCCTGCTGCTCAGTCCGCTCCGACAGGTCCAGGCTGCCGGCGGAGACTTCGCGGGCGGCTTCCGAGATGGCGGCGGTGGACTGGCTGATCCGGCTGACGATGTCGGAAAGCTTTTCGGCGGTGGAGTTGAAGTCGCTCTTGAGGCGCTGGAACACGCCCTCGTAGTCCTTTTCGATCCTGCATGTCAGGTCGCCATGCGACAGCGACTGGAGGACGACCGCCAGATCCTCGGCGACGGCCGAGACGTTGGCCGCCAGCTTGTTGATGCCTTCGCTGACGGTCAGGAAGAAGCCGGACTTGCCGGTCAGATCGACCCGGCTGGAGAAGTCGCCGCGAACCGCGCCGGCGACGATGCCGCTGATCTCTTCCTCGATCTGAAGTTCCTCGGTCAGGTCGCGCCATTCGATGATGGTGCCCAGCCGCTCGCCGCGCTGGCCGAAGACCGGATGCGCGTTGACCTGGAAAGTGTGTCCGCCGGTCTTCGCGATGCCCTTGTGACTGGTCGTCAAGCCGCCCAGCAGGCGGCGCTGGTGCGACGGGTCCTTGTGGAACACGTCGATATTGGTGCCGATCAGCGACTTGACGTCGAAGTTCGGCAGGGTTTTGCGCAGATCGTTCTCGCAGGCCGAGAACATGCCGAGGATTGCCTTGTTGGTATAGACGATGACACCCTGGGAGTCGGCCATCATGATGTTGGCGCTGACATTGTCGAGGCCGATCCGGGTGCGCACCGCCGCCACGGAAACCGTCTTCAGCGCGTCCACGGTGCGGGCCATGTCGCCGATCTCGTCCCCGTTGGCGGTGTAGGGAACGGTGACGGCCAGATCGCCTTCGGTCAGGTCGGTCATGACCTTCCGCAGGGCGTTGATCGGGTTGGTGATGCTTCTGGCGACCGTTTGCGCCGCGATGATGCCGATCAGAATAGAAACGATGCCGAGGATAAGGGTGATGACAAGGGCATTCTGAACGGCCTTGCCCGTCGACTCCTCGAGCGCCAACTCGCTCCGTTGCGCTGACGTGGCGATCTCGGTCGTCTTCCTGCCCAACTGATCCGCCAGCGCCACCAGGATGTCGTCACGCAGGCGGTTCGCCTCCTGGGTGAAAGCCATCACCTCCTGGAAATCGGCGAAATAGGCCCGGATATCCTCGTTCAGAGCCGTCATGGATTTGCGGAGCTGAGTATTCTTCAGGACGCCGTCG
>DASQKT010000380.1:0-9016 GCA_035630415.1 Skermanella sp. | reverse complement strand
CGAGCAGCGTGTTCAGCATCCCCGACATGGCCGCCAACGTCGCCTCGAACAGCTCCAGCAGCCTCCTCGCCTTGTCGCCTTCGACCACCGTCCCCAGCAGCCCCTGAAGGAGAGTCAGCGTTTGAAGCGGCTGCCGCAGGTCATGACTGGCGGAGGCCAGGAACCGCGACTTCGCGGCGCTTGCCTGCTCTGCCTGCTGTTTCGCCACCGCCAGCGCATCGGACACGCGCTTTCGCTCCGTGATATCCACGAAGGTGACGACGACGCCCTCCACTCCACCCTTCTGGGTGCGGTACGGCATCACGCGACGGATGTACCAGGAGCCGTCAAGAGTTTCGATCTCCTGTTCGACACGCGCCTGCGTCCGCAATACGGTTGCCGCATCGGCCACGAGTGTGTCGTTGGCCGAAATCGATTTGAGGTCGGCCAGGGGGCGGCCGACATCGCTGGAGATTACGCGAAAAAGCGATTTGGTGGCCGGTGTGAAGAAGCGGATGTTGAGGTCCATATCGAGGAAAAGCGTCGCGACTTCGGAGCTGTACAGGACGTTCTGAAGATCGTTGGACGCCGTGCGCTGCCGCTCCAGGGTCTCGTGAAGCTGGGTGTTGAGCGCGGTAAGCTCTTCGTTGAGCGATTGCAGCTCTTCCTTCGACGTCAGCAGTTCCTCGTTGGTGGACTGGTATTCCTCGTTGACCGACAACGCTTCTTCGTTGATCGCTTTCTGTTCTTCGCTGAGCACTTCGAAGTTATAAATGGAGTCCTGAAGATCGCTCCGCGTGGCCTCCAGCTCACGCTCAAGCTCATTGATGCGCGGAACATCTTGCAAGGCGGCTTGGCCTTCCGGCTTCCGTTCCACCTTCGGTCCGTCGATGAAGCAGATCAGCAGGAACTCCTCGCCGTCGTTCAAGACGGGCTGAGCGGCGATGCTGAACGAGAACAGGTCGCCGTCGCGGGTTATCGTGCCCCCATCGATGACGACCCGCGTGTTTTCATGGGACGCCCTTTGGATCGCCAGCCTGAGCTTTGTCCGGACGCCGTCACGCGCCATGGCGATGATATCGTGCATCGCATAGCCCGGCGACACCTGCAAATAGCCGTCGGTAGGTCCGAGGAAATAGAGGCACTCATATTTTCGGTTTATCAGAACGGTTGCCGGCGCGCAGGTTTCGATCACCAGCCGATGGCACAGTTCGGCCAGGACGCCGGGTCGCGGGGATGCCGGTTCCTGTCCCGGACGCGCGGGAAGCCGCATTCCACCACCAGGGTTCATCGAGAATCCCAGCTCGGCCGGTTTGCCGCGTCCGCTGCCGTTGCGCCGGTAAAGCCTTTCCTGCTTGGAAACGACCTCGAAACGCCCCTCGGCGGCGCCGATCGTTTCCGAGTTCCCCAGCAGCAGCAGGCCGCCTTCATGCAGGGCGAAATGGAAGAGCGAAATGACTTTGGCCTGCGCTTCCGCGCCAAGATAGATCAGCAGGTTCCGGCAGGAAATGAAGTCGAGCCGCGAAAACGGCGGATCGGCCAGGACATCCTGGACCGTGAACACGACAGACTCGCGCAGTTCGGACGTCACCCGGTAACCATGATCCTCCTTCGTGAAGAAGCGCTTCAGACGCTCCGGGGAAACCTCCGCACCGATCGTTTCCGGATAAAGGCCGTCCCTGGCGATGGCTATGGCATCGGGATCGACGTCGGAGGCGAAGACCTGCAATTTCAGGCTCGGGTTCAGGGCGGCGATCCGCTCATGGAACAGCATGGAGAGAGAATAGGTCTCCTCGCCCGAACTGCATCCAACACTCCAGATCCGCAAGGGCTGGCCGGACTTCCGCCCGGTGACCAGATCCGGAATGATCTTTTCGGCGAGAAGATCGAACACCTTGCCGTCTCGGAAGAAGCTGGTCACGTTGATCAGCAGGTCCTTGGCGAGCAGGTCCAGTTCCCGAGGGTCGCTCTTCAAAATATCGAGATAGCGGCTGGACTCCTCCGGCTCGATCGCGGCCATCGCCATGCGGCGCTCGGTCCTGCGCCGCAAGGTGCCCTGCTTATATAGAGAGAAGTCGTGAGACGTATCGGTGCGAAGAAGCTCGATGATCGCGGGCAGCCAGTCGCCTCCCTCGGGCCGGGCGGGAGAATTGCCCGTCAGGCGCGTCAGCCTCATGCGCCGGTCATAGGTCACCAGCTTCCGCGGGATATCGGCGGCGGCCAGGACGATATCCACCAGACCGGTCGCGATGGCGCTGCGCGGCATGCCGTCGTAACCGGCCTCGTCAGGGTCCTGGGCGATCACCAGTCCCCCCAGCTCCTTGACCGACTTCAGCCCAAGGCTGCCGTCCGCTCCCGTTCCGGACAGGATCACGCAGATGGCCAGTTCGCCGCATTCCTCCGCCAGCGAATGCAGCAGGAAGTCGAAAGGCAGGCGCGCTCCGTGCCGCGCCAGCGGGTGCGAAAGACGCAGGGCGCCCCCTGCCACCGAGAGATACATTCCAGGCGGAATGACATAGAAGTGATTGCGCTCCACCAGCATGCCGTCGGCCGCCTGTACCACCCTCATCGGTGTATGGCCGGTCAGCAGGTCCACCATCATGCTTTCATAGGTGGGGTCGAGGTGCTGGACCAGGATGAAGGCCATGCCGTTGCCGGCCGGCAGGGCGCCCGCGAATTTCCGGCAAGCATCCAGACCGCCCGCCGAAGCACCTATGCCGACGATCGAGAAGCCCAGGCCGTCACTGATCTCTCCCGTCGATGGCGGAAGGGGTTGGCTCGGCAGCGGAACGGACTCCGCCGGATGAGATGGCGCTCCAGACATGCGACAATCATTTCCAGATGTTTTCACCCGTCCCGCACGGCGAAATCCTGCGGATAGCCGGGTATAGTTTCATACTACCACATGTTTACTATGACGTACCGCCAATCATCTATCACAGGCCGCCGTGATGAAGTGACACATGGCTCAGGGTGTCCGTCAAATCCGGTCCTGAGTAGATTCCGATCCTCGGTCCGGCCGGCACCGCTGGCTATGCTTTAATGGAGCAAGGCGAATTACTCGACTTTAGTCCCTGACGCTAAATCCTGAAAAAAATATAAGCAGGCTAAGCGAATAAGGGGGCTTGTTCATCTGGACTGGACATTCGACCATGAACGATGTGCTCTTGATCGACACCGATGCCGGACGGCAGGCTGGCGCTTCCGGAATGGTACGGGCCAGCGGCACGCTCCGCGTCCTGATCGTGGAAGACGAAGCGATGATCGCCATGCTTCTCGCCGAGGTGCTCAGGGAAATGGGCCATGAAGTATGCGCCACCGCACCCACCGAAGACGCTGCGGTGGCCGCAGCCTTCCGGCACAAACCGGACCTGATGATCGTGGACGAGTGGCTGCGCCAGGGCAGCGGTATCTCGGCCGTGGCGGAAATCAATTGCTCCGGATATATCCCGCACATCTTCGTGACCGGCGATCCATTGATCGGCCAATCGCTCGCCCCAGGCACGATCGCGATCCAGAAGCCCTTTACGATATCCGAACTGGTTAAAGCGGTTAAGAGCGTGCTGGCTGGTACGGACGATGGCGGCTTTGACCCGCAACCGGCATGAAAACTCAGCAAGCCGAGTGTAATTATTAATTCAAGATGATTCAAGCAATGCAAGCGAGGAGGGGTTAACCCTCTGAACAAAAGCATCGTTGCAATGCAACAAAGCTCCCTTTTTCCGCCCTGATTGTTATACTCGGACCGAAGTGCGAAGGCATGCCCACGGTGTCCGCGACCATCAGGCGCCAAGAGAAGGAACAGCACGATGCAATTGAAGATCATGGGATTGATCCTGGCCGGCGGCAAGGGAACAAGATTATCCCCGCTGACCAGGGAACGCGCCAAGCCGGCGGTGCCATTTGGCGGGAAATACCGCATCGTCGATTTCGTCTTGAGTAATTTCATCAACTCCGGAATCTTCTCGATCTATGTCTTGATTCAATTCCGCAGCCAGTCGCTGCTTCAGCACTTGCGCGACGGCTGGCAATTCGGCGGATTGCTTCAGGAACAGTTCATCATCCCGGTGCCGGCGCAGATGCGCTCGCCCGGCGAGACCTGGTACAGCGGCACGGCGGATGCCGTCTTCCAGAACGCCAACCTGATCGAACAGTCCAAGCCCGACCTCGTCGTGCTGTTCGGCGCCGATCACATCTACCGGATGGACATCCGGCAGATGGTAGAGTTCCACTCCAAAAAGAACGCCGGCGTCACCATCGCCGTGATCCCGGTCGACAAGAAATACGCCAAGGAATTCGGCGTGATCGAGGTCGACAAGGACGGCCGGATCATCGGTTTCGTCGAGAAGCGCGAAGACGCGCCGACCATGCCCGGCGACCCGACCAAGGTGCTGGCCTCGATGGGCAACTACATCTTCTCGAGCGAACTTCTGCTCAAGATGGTCTACGAGGACGTTAAGAATCCCGAAAGCTCCCATGACTTCGGCAAGGACATCCTGCCGGCCCTGATCGGCAAGGTCGAGATGTTCGCCTACGACTTCCAGACCAACCGCATCGCCGGCGACCCGCCGGAAGGCATGCCCTACTGGCGCGATGTCGGGACGCTCGACGCCTATTACGAAGCGAGCATGGACGTGCGGGCGATCGATCCTCCCCTCAACCTCTATAACCGGCAGTGGCCGCTGCGGACGTCGGGCTATTCCGATCCGCCCGCCAAGTTCGCCTTCGACGAGGAGCAGCGCCGGGGTCAGGCGATCGACAGCATGGTGTCGGGTGGCTGCATAATCTCCGGCGGGATCGTCAAGCGGTCGGTGGTCGGCCGCTGGGTGCGGGTCCATTCCGGAGCGCTGGTCGAAGACAGCATCGTCTTCGACAACGTCGATATCGGCCGGCGGGCCAAGATCCGCCGCGCGATCATCGAGAAGAACGCCCGCATCCCGGAAGACGCCGTGATCGGCTACGACCTGGAAGAGGACGCCAAGCACTACCACGTCACCGAGACCGGCATCGTCGTCGTCGAAGGCCACCGCTCTCCCGTGCCGCTCGGCAGCATTACAGTCTAAGGGTAAATCGAGAAAATGGCACCGGTGATCGTCCCGACCACTCCCTTCAACGACCAGAAGCCCGGCACGTCAGGGCTTCGCAAGAAGGTGACCGTCTACAGCCAGCCGCATTACGTGGCTAACTTCATCCAGTCCATCTTCGACGTCATGTCCGGCAGCGGCGACGATGGCATTCAGGGCCAGACGGTCGTGGTCGGCGGCGATGGCCGGTTCTACAATCCCGAAGCCATCCAGATCATCGTCCGGATGGCCGCCGCCAACGGCATCGGACGCCTGCTGATCGGCCGGGGCGGCATCCTCTCGACGCCGGCCGCCTCCAACGTCATCCGCAAATACAAGGCGTTCGGCGGCATCATCCTGTCGGCCAGCCACAACCAGGGCGGCCCCGACGGCGATTTCGGCATCAAGTACAACACCGGCAACGGCGGCCCGGCGCCGGAGAAGATCACCGACGCGATCTTCAAGCGGACCGGCGAAATCACCGAATACCGCACGGTGGAAGCACCGGATATCGACCTCGACCGGCTTGGCGCTTCCGAGTTGGAAGGCATGACGGTCGAGATCATCGACCCGGTGGCCGACTATGCCGAGTTGATGGAAAGCCTGTTCGACTTCGACCAGATCCGCTCGCTGTTCCGGGGCGACGGCAAAGGCGGAAAGTTCCGCATGGTGTTCGACGCGCTCAGCGCCGTCACCGGCCCCTACGCGACCGAGATCCTGGAAAAACGCCTGGGCGCTCCGGCGGGGACCGTGCTGAACGGCACGCCCCTGCCCGACTTCGGCGGCCATCACCCCGATCCCAACCCGGTCCACGCCCATGATCTGGTCGCGGCCATGACCGGGCCGAACCCGCCGGACTTCGGCGCCGCGTCCGATGGCGACGGCGACCGCAACATGATCATGGGTCCCAACCTTTTCATCACACCGAGCGACAGTCTGGCGCTGCTGGCGGCCAACGCCCATCTGGCGCCCGGCTATGCCGGGGGCTTGCGCGGCATCGCGCGCTCGATGCCGACCAGCCGCGCCGCCGACCGCGTCGCCGCCAAGCTCGGCATCCCAGGTTTCGAGACTCCGACCGGCTGGAAGTTCTTCGGCAACCTGCTCGACGCCGGTCAGGCGACCCTGTGCGGCGAGGAGAGCGCCGGCACCGGCTCCGACCATGTCCGGGAGAAGGACGGCCTGTGGGCGGTCCTGCTCTGGCTCAACATCCTGGCCGCCCGCAACCAGCCGATCGGCGAGATCGTCCGCCAGCACTGGCGGGAGCTGGGCCGCGACTACTACACCCGGCACGACTACGAGGACATCGACACCGCGACGGCGGACGCCATGATGGCGGACCTGCGCGCCGCATTGCCGACCCTGCCCGGCACCCGCATCGGCGACGCCGAGGTCAAGACCGCCGATGACTTCGAATACCGCGACCCGATCGACGGCTCGATATCGAAGCGCCAGGGCATCCGCATCTCCTTCGCCGACGGCTCCCGCGTCGTCTACCGCCTCAGCGGCACCGGCACGGGCGGCGCCACGCTCCGCGTCTACATGGAACGCTACGAACCCGATCCGGCGAAACAGGACTTTGATTCGCAGGAAGCTCTGGCCGGCCTGATCGCGACCGCCGACACGGTCGCCGGAATCTCGAAGCGGACCGGCCGGGATAAGCCCTCGGTCATTACTTAAGTGCCGGCTTTAAGGATCACGACCTAATGATCGGGCGTTGAACGCGACAGCATCGCGCTCAACGCCCGAAGCACGCCGGCCAGATTGATCGGCTTGGTGAAGATCTCGATCGGGCCTTTGACATCGTGCCGCAGGCGATGTTCGACCGCTTCGGACAGGTAGCCGCTGGCAACGATCAGTGGCATCAGCGGCGCCAGGCTGCGCAGGCGCACCGCCAACTCGTCGCCGGTCATGCGCGGCATCTTCAGATCCGTGACCACCGCGTCGGCCGGATCGCGGTTCCAGATATCCAGCGCCTGCTGCCCATCTCCCGCGATGGTAACGCGGAAACCGCGCCGTTCAAGGACGCTCTGTAGCGCCATTGCCGCCAACACCTCGTCATCCACGACAAGAACATGAGATTGAACGGCCATGAGCGATCTCCTCGATCGACTGGTGGGTTGAACCCGTAAATCCATAACCGCGCCAGCCAATTAAAATTTTAGTATTTAAATAAAATAATTCAGTCAATCAAATTTTGAAGTCACCCACAAGAGAACTGAAAAATGAATCTCCTGTCACTCAGGTGACATTTCTCATCGCCGATTGCCGTCAATATCCGGGTTGTGAAGCGGAATGCACCGCCGAACGAAAGACAAACCCTTTCGAATGCAACGGCCCACTATGGGCTCCATTTCGGAATGACCGGAGAAATACATCATGGCGATCATCGGCGATAACGGCAACAACGTTCTGAACGGCGGCAACGGCAACGACCTGATCAAGGGTCTCGACGGCGACGACGTCCTGAACGGCAAGGGCGGCAACGACACCCTCATTGGCGGCCGGGGCAGCGACCACAGCAACGGCGGCCACGGTCATGACCGTATCATCTGGAACAACGGCGACGGCTCCGATTTCAACGACGGCGGCAGCGGCCATGACGTCCAGGAAGTCAACGGCGGCGATGGCGACGAGAAGTTCGCGCTGAAGGCCGGCGGCCATGACTTCCTGTTCGACCGCGTCAGTCCCTTTCCCTTCACCCTGAACGACCAGAACATCGAGAAGCTCGAGCTGAACGGCAACGGCGGCAAGGACTTCTTCAAGATCCACAGCCTTGCCGGTACGGACCTGAAGGAAGTCTGGTTCAACGGCGGCAAGGGGCACGACGAACTCGACGGCAGCGCCACCGAAGTCAAGATCAAGGCCTCGGGCGGCGACGGCAACGACAAGCTGTTCGGCGGCTCGGCGGACGACGAGCTGAACGGCGACCACGGCGACGACCTGCTGGTCGGCAACCGGGGCGACGACAAGCACAACGGCGGGGCCGGTCACGATACCATCGTGTGGAACAACGGCGACGGCTCCGACACCAACAACGGCGGGGCGGGAACCGATACCCAGGTGGTCAACGGCGCCAATCAGGCGGGTGACGAGTTCGTCGTGAAGGCCGGCGGCAACGACTTCCTGTTCGACCGCGTCAACCTCGGCAAGTTCACCCTGAACGACAAGAACATCGAGAAGCTGGTGGTCAACGGCGGCGGCGGCGACGACAAGTTCACCGTCAAGAACCTCGCCGGCACCGACCTGCACAAGATCGTCTTCAACGGCGGCGACGGCAAGGACACTCTCGACGCTTCCAAGACCCACGTCGATATCGAAGCCTTCGGCGACAAGGGTAAGGACATCCTGGTCGGCGGGTCGGGCGACGACAAGCTGTATGGCGGCGACGGCGACGACGTGCTCACCGGCGGCAAGGGCCACGACATCCTGAAGGGCGGCGCCGGACATGACGTCCTGACCGGCGGCCTCGGCGCCGACACCTTCTACAAGGGCGCCGGCGACATCATCACCGACTTCCAGCACGGCATCGACACGGTGTTCATCGTCTGACGCCGCGCCGACGCGCTGACTTCCCGGCGGGGGGCTCAGCCCTCCGCCGGGCCTTTTGCATAAGCCTGTTCTTCGCAAACACCCCATCCACCGGAAACGATTGATCATGTCGAACGACCGGCCCCTGGCCGCGGCGCTGGGACGGTGCCGCCAGCCTCTCCTCTGGATCGCGGCTTTCAGCCTGCTGATCAACATCCTGATGCTGACCTCCTCGCTCTATATGATGCAGGTGTTTGACAGGGTGCTGGCATCGGGCAGCCTCGCCACCCTGGCGTTCCTGACGCTGGCGGCAGGCGGTGCGCTGGCGCTGATGTCGGCGCTGGACTTCGTCCGCTCGCGCATGCTCGGCCAGCTCGGCGAATGGCTGGACCGCCGGCTGTCGGCGCCCGCGCTGGAGCGCTCGCTCGACGGCGTGCTGGCCGGGC
>DASQKT010000379.1:0-12878 GCA_035630415.1 Skermanella sp. | reverse complement strand
GTCACGCAACCGGTTCGGCGGCCATCGCCATTTCATGGTTCAGCAGCCAGTCCTTGGTGGTCAAGCCGCCCAGGCCGGAGTAGCCGCCCTTCCCCGCCCCCGCGACGACGCGGTGACAGGGAATAACGATGGGCAGCGGGTTGCGTCCGCAGGCGCCCCCGATAGCGCGGGGTGCCGATTCCAGCTGGCGGGCAAGACCGCCATAGGTCGCGGTCTTGCCGCACGGGATTTCCACCATCGCCGCCCAGACCCGCTTCTGGAACACAGTGCCATGCGGCTGCATCGGAAGATCGAAGTCGGACCGCTCGCCTGCGAAATACTGGTGGAGCTGGCGGGCGGCTTCCTCCAGCACGGGATCGGAGTCGGTGTGGGAATCGGCGAGGTTCCAATCCAGCGCGGTCAAGGCTCCGGCGCTGCTGCTAAGGGTCAGCTTGCCCAGCGGGCTGTCTACGGTCAGACGCTTCACGTCAGGCCGTTCGACAACAGGGCGTTTGCTATCAAGGCTCCCCATGGCGTCACCTCCGTGTCAGATTGATCTTCAGGTCGCCGGCGTCGGTGATCGGTGCGGAACAGGTCATGTTGGCGCAGACATAGGCCGTCGCCTTACCGCCTACCATTCCCTTGCCGCTGGCCGGATGACCGTCGGGCAGTTTGGCATCGGGAGCCAGGATCGTCATCACGATATTGGGTGCCGAGGTGTGCCGTACCGCATCCAGCAACGCCTCGGTATCGGCGGCACCCGGCTCGCCCACGACGACGAGCTGGATCGCGGAGTATAGAAGCTCGGTGTTGTTCAGCAGCGTGGAAAGCGGGAAGAAGTTTCGTGACAACTCGCCGGAGAAGGCTTGGACAAGAGCCTCGGCGCGCTGGCGCCAATGCTCATCTCCCGTCACGTGGAACAGCCGGGCCAGCACGCCGACCATCGTCCCGTTGCCGGCGGGAACCGCATTGTCATGGGCGGTTTTGGTGCGGACAATCAGCCGCTCCGCGTCGTCGGCGGTGAAGAAGTAGCCGCCCTTGTCGGCATCCCAGTAATGCCGGTCCAGGATGGCAACCCATTCGCGGGTTCGATCGAGATAGCGGTTCTCGCCGGTCACCTCGTACAGCGTCAATGCGGCCCGTGCCATGTTGGCGTAGTCGTCGAGCGACGCCGGGTTCTTGAGGGTCCCATGACGCCATGTGTGATGCAGCCGGCCATCCTTGCTCATGGTGTTGGCTACGAAGTCGAAGGCTTGGACGGCGGCGTCGATCCAGGGCTGCTCGCCGAAGGCGAAGCCGCTCCGGGCCAGGGCCGCGATCATCAACCCGTTCCAGTCCGCCAGCACCTTGTCGTCCCAGCCGGGATGGATGCGCCGTTCCCGCACCTGCCACAGGATGGAGCGCAGGCGCGCCAGTCCGGCCTCCTGATCCTCGTCGCCGAGTTCGAGGTTCGCGGAGCGGTTCAGGATATTGGTTTCTTCCCAGTTGCCGTGCTTGGTGACGTCGTAGACGGACTTGAAGGTGGCCGCGTCCGGCCCAAGAACGCTGTCGATCTCCTGCTCCGACCAGACGTAGAAGCGACCCTCCTCCCCCTCGCTGTCGGCGTCGAGCGTGCTGGCGAAACCGGCGACCGGTTTGCCGTCGGCGCCGAGAGCCCGCATCTCCCGCAGGACCCACCCGACGGTTTCACGGATGCGCGTCTCGTAGAGCTTGTCGCCGGTTTCCTGCCAGACCAGCGTCATCAAGTCGATTAACTGAGCATTGTCGTACAGCATCTTTTCGAAGTGCGGGGCGAGCCACTTGTCGTCGGTCGAGTAGCGCGCGAAGCCGCCGCCGAGATGATCGTAGATGCCGCCCTGGCACATCTGGGTCAGCGTGTTGGTCACGGCTGTTTTGAACGGCATCCGCTCCGTCCGCTTCCACGCGTGCCACAGCAGCGTGAACAGGGACGTCTGCGGAAACTTGGGCGCGGACCCTATGCCGCCGTGGAAAGGATCGACTTCCCGTACCAGACGCTCGGCGACCTGATCGAAGATGCCGGGCAGGATGGCGCCGCCGGACTGGTTCTCGGCCAGCTTCGCCAGGGACTCGCCCAGGGCGGTGACGTTGCGGGAGACCTTGTCCGGCTCCTGATGGAAGGTCGATGAGACGCCGCGCAGCACTTCGGTAAAGCCGGGGCGGCCGTAGCGCGTCGTCGGCGGAAAGTAGGTCCCGCCCCAGAACGGTTCGCCTTCGGGCGTCAGGAACATCGTCAGGGGCCAGCCGCCGTGCTGGCCGAGCAGCGCCAGGGCCGACTGGTAGATCGTGTCCAGGTCCGGCCGTTCTTCCCGGTCCACCTTGATGCTGACGAACAGATCGTTCATCACAGCGGCGATCTCGGGGTTCTCAAAGCTTTCATGGGCCATTACATGGCACCAGTGACACGCGGCATAGCCGATCGACAGCAGGATGGGTTTGCCCTCGGACCGGGCACGCTCGAACGCGGCCTCTCCCCACGGCATCCAATGCACCGGGTTGTCCTTGTGCTGGAGCAGATAGGGACTGGTCTCATGGGCCAGCAGGTTTGCGGACATGGTGCTCACCTTTTGTTGGTATCGGATTGTTGGTGTCGAACAGGCCGAGACGTGCAGGTGCCGTCGTTGCGCTCGCATATCCTGGCTGTATAGTGAAGCGCGCCGACCTGCGCTCTCAACCCCATTCTGCGATGGGCCGCTAAGCCCGACGTCGAATCCAGTGACAATTCATCAGGGGCCTGAAGCATGAAGATCACCGTCGACATCGATTGTACCCCCGAAGAGGCCAGACATTTCTTCGGACTGCCGGACGTCAAGCCGATGCAGGACGCCCTGATGCAACAGATCCAGGACCGGATGAGTGCCAATCTTCAGGCCATGGAACCGGAAGCCATGCTGAAGACGTGGCTGCCCGCCAGCCTCCAGGGGTTCGAGCAGATGCAGAAGATTTTCTGGAACCAGATGACGAACGCCATGGGCAAGGACGGCAAGAAGTGAGTGATCCGACGCTTTTCTACACCAGCCATGTTTTCTGCTGCACCAATCGCCGGCCCGACGGTCATAAGCGCGGTTCCTGCGCCGAAAGGGGATCGGAACCGCTGCGGAACTATATGAAGGCAAGGGCTAAGGAGTTGGGGCTGGAGCCCAAGATCCGCATCAACTCCGCCGGATGTCTGGAACGGTGCGAGCTGGGGCCGACGATGGTGATCTATCCCGAAGGCATCTGGTACACCTTCCAGACCAAGGAAGATATCGACGAGATTCTTCAGAAGCATGTGGTCGGCGGCGGACGGGTCGAGCGGCTGATGCTTCAGCCGGATGAAACCGAGCCGCGCTCCGTAGCATCCGCCTGAGTTCATCGTGGTCCCAACCATCTTCGCGCCGGCCACGGCGCCGGGCCGTGGCGGCGTCGCGATCGTCCGGGTATCGGGACCGCTGGCCGGAACGGCCCTCACGGTCCTGACCAGCCGCCCCCTGCCCGCTCCCCGGATGGCCGCCTTCGTCCGGCTGACGGTTCCGAAGAGTGGTGAATTTCTCGACCAGGGACTGGTCTTGTGGTTCCCCGCACCAAACAGCTTCACCGGCGAGGACGTGGCGGAGTTTCATGTCCATGGCGGGCGGGCGGCCATCGCGGGCGTGATCGACGCGCTGGCTGACCTGCCGGGACTGCGGATCGCCGAACCGGGCGAGTTCAGCCGGCGCGGATTCGAGAACGGCAAGTTCGACCTGACCGCCGCCGAGGCCATCGCCGATCTGGTGGATGCCGATACGGCAGCGCAGCGGCGGCAGGCCTTGCGCCAGATGGAAGGCGAACTTGGCCGGCTCTACGACGGCTGGCGCCATCGGCTGACGCGGGCGCTGGCCCACCTCGAAGCCGACATCGACTTTCCAGACGAGGACCTGCCGGAGGGTGTCGCCGTGATGGTGCGCCCCGAACTGGAAACGCTGGCGGGCGAAATCGCCGCTCATCTCAACGACAACCGGCGCGGCGAGCGACTGCGCGACGGCATCCACATCGCAATCCTGGGAGCACCGAATGCTGGCAAGTCGAGCCTGCTGAACGTGCTGGCGCGGCGTGAAGCTGCGATCGTTTCCGAGCGCGCCGGGACGACCAGGGATGTCGTGGAGGTCCACCTCGACCTCGGTGGTTTCCCTGTCGTGCTGGCGGATACCGCCGGTCTGCGTGAAGCCGCCGACGAGATCGAGTCCGAAGGGATCAGGCGGGCGCTCGACCGCGCCGCCAACGCCGACCTGAAGCTGGCGGTGTTCGACGCTACGGCGTTGCCGGAGCTTGATGCCCAGACGATTGCGGTAGTGGACGATCAGACGCTTGTCGTGGTGAACAAGGTGGACCGTGCTTCGGGAGTCATGGTCCAGCAGATCGGCGGGCAACCGGCGATGCCGGTTTCTGCCCGTAATGGCGAAGGCTTGGCCGATTTGCTTCAGGCCTTGACGGATGCAGTACGGACCCGGTTCGAAGCGCCGGGAGTTCCGGCACTGACCCGCGCCCGTCATCGCGGCGCTTTGGAAGAGTGTGCCGCGTCGCTTCAACGGGCCATGACCGCCGACTTACCGGAGCTTGCCGCCGAGGATGTCCGGCTTGCCAGCCGCGCCTTGGGTCGGATTACCGGCCGCGTCGATGTCGAAGACCTGCTAGAAGTCATCTTCAGGGAATTCTGCATCGGCAAATGACGCGTGTTTCACGTGAAACACCGCATTGGACCCGCCTCTTCCTTTGACGGGGAGCACTGAAAACCATAGAGTGCCCGCCATGCGGAACTATGATGTGATTGTGGTCGGTGGTGGCCACGCTGGTTGTGAAGCGGCTGCGGCGTCGGCGCGCATGGGTGCGCG
This sequence comes from Skermanella sp., assembly GCA_035630415.1. Classification (GTDB taxonomy): domain Bacteria; phylum Pseudomonadota; class Alphaproteobacteria; order Azospirillales; family Azospirillaceae; genus Skermanella. The sequence continues at coordinate 8,031 of DASQKT010000379.1, read as the reverse complement.
TACGCTCCTGGCTACCCACAAGCTTGAAACTATCGGCGAGATGTCCTGCAACCCCGCTATCGGCGGCTTGGGCAAAGGCCATCTGGTGCGGGAGATCGACGCGCTCGACGGCATCATGGGTCGGGTCATCGACCGCGCTGGTATCCAGTTCCGCATCCTGAACAGAAGCAAGGGGCCTGCGGTTCGTGGCCCCCGCGCCCAGGCCGACCGGCGCCTTTACCGCGAAGCGATGCAGGCAGAACTGGCGGCGCAGGGAAACCTCGATCTGCTCGGCGACGCCATCGAGGATTTGATCCTTGGCGAAGACGGCAGCGTTGCCGGCGTGATCACCGCAAGCGGTACGTCGATTGGCGCCGGTGCGGTCATCCTGACGACGGGCACGTTCCTGCGTGGGCTGATCCATCTGGGCGAGGAGAAGATCCCGGCGGGCCGCGTCGGTGAAGCTCCGTCCCTTGGCCTGTCCGAGACGCTCAGCCGCGCCGGGTTCCCGCTTGGCCGTCTCAAGACCGGAACACCGCCGCGTCTCGATGGCCGGACCATCGATTGGTCCGGACTGGAATGCCAGCCGGGAGACGATCCGCCGCCACCCTTCTCGACCCTGACCGAGAAGATCACGACTCCCCAGGTTCCCTGCCACGTCACCTGGACCTCTCCCCTGGTCCATGAAACCATCCGGGCCAACCTGCACCGGGCGCCAATGTACTCGGGCCAGATTCAGGGCGTCGGTCCACGCTACTGTCCCTCGATCGAGGACAAGGTCGTCCGGTTCGCCGATAAGGAACGGCACCAGATCTTCCTGGAGCCGGAGGGGCTGGACGACGACACGATCTACCCGAACGGGATTTCAACCTCCCTGCCCCGCGACGTTCAGCTTGCGGTGCTCAAGGCCATCCCCGGCCTCGAGCATGCGGTGATGATCCGCCCCGGCTACGCGATCGAGTACGACTACGTCGATCCGCGCGAGTTGACGCCGACGCTTGAGACGCGCCGGATGCCCGGCTTGTTCCTGGCGGGCCAGATCAACGGGACGACCGGCTACGAGGAAGCGGCGGCGCAAGGCCTGATGGCCGGCATCAATGCCGCCCTTAAGACCGGTGGCGGCGGAAGCTTCGTGCTGGATCGCGCCGACGCGTATATCGGTGTCCTGATTGATGACCTCATAACGCGCGGCACGACCGAACCTTATCGCATGTTCACCTCGCGCGCCGAGTACCGGTTGGTGCTCCGCGCCGACAATGCCGACCAAAGGTTGACTGCGAAGGGTATGGCAATTGGCTGCGTCGGCTCCGTCCGGTCGGACAGTTTCGCCGCCAAGGCCGTCGGCCTGGAGCAGGCGCGTGCCTTGGTCACCCACCTTCAGGCGACACCCAACGAGCTTTCCCGTCAAGGCTTGAACGTCAATCATGACGGCGTCAGGCGCTCCGCCGCCGACTTGCTGCGCTACCCGGACATCGACCTTTCGCAGCTTGCCCGTCTGTGGCCGGAGCTTACTGAACTACCGTGCGACATCGCCGAGCAGATCGAGATCGACGCCCGCTATGCCGGTTATCTCGACCGGCAGGAAGCCGACATCCGCGCTTTCCGCAAGGACGAGTCACTGCTGCTGCCGGACGATCTGGATGTCGACGCAATCGGTAGCCTGTCGACCGAGATCCGTCAGAAACTTCGGCAGGCGCGTCCCGCGACCTTGGGAGCCGCCGCACGCATCCCCGGCGTCACTCCGGCTGCCGTCATCGCCTTGCTCCGCCATGTAAAGCGCCGCGATGTCCGTATCAGCGCCTGACGCCGTGCTGGCCGGTGTTTCACGTGAAACACGTGAGCGGCTGGACCTCTATGCGGACTTGCTCCGTAAGTGGCAGCGGTCGATCAACCTCGTCGGTCCCCGTACGATCGGCGACCTGTGGAACCGTCACTTCACCGACTCGGCACAACTCCTGCCGCTGATACCATCAGCCGAAACACCGGCAACCCGTGTCCTCGTGGACTTCGGCAGCGGCGCCGGGTTCCCCGGTCTGGTGCTCGCCATCCTCGGCGCCGGTGAAGTCCACCTGATCGAGAGCGATCAACGCAAGGCTACTTTCCTGCGGGAAGTCGCCCGTGCGACCGGTACTCCTGTTACTGTCCACGCCAAGCGAATCGAGCAGGTAGGCCCCTTCCCCGCCGATGTCGTCAGCGCTCGAGCCCTCGCCCCCTTGAGCGATCTGCTCGGTTTTGCCGCCCCTTTTCTCCGTTCCGATGGCCTTTGTCTTTTCCCCAAGGGTCAGATGGCGGAGGATGAACTGTCCGCCGCCTCCAAGACTTGGAATATGACTGTCGATCGGATACAGAGTGTTACGGATTCCAGTGCCACAATCCTGCGCATAAGCCGGGTTTCCCGTGCCTGACGTTTCCCAATTTCCCACCGTCGCTCCAGAGGCCAAGATGTCCCGCGCCCGTGTCATCTCCGTTGCCAACCAGAAGGGCGGCGTCGGCAAGACGACGACCACCGTCAATCTCGCCACCGCTCTCGCCGCCGTCGGCAAGCGCGTCCTCATCATGGATATGGACCCCCAGGGCAATGCTTCGACTGGCCTTGGCATCGACCGCTCCCATCGGTCGGTCGGCACCTACGATGTGCTGTTCGCCGAGGTCCGGGTCGAGAACGCCGCGATCGAAACGCCGGTCCCCAACCTGTGGGTCGTGACCTCCTCGGTTGATCTGTCGGGAGCGGAGATCGAGCTGGTCAGCACCGAGCAGCGCGAATACCGGCTGCGGATGGCGCTCGCCCATAGCGCCTTGAACTTCGACTACGTGCTGATCGACTGCCCGCCTGCCTTGGGCCTGCTGACGCTCAACGCGCTGGTCGCCAGCGATGCCGTAATGGTCCCGTTGCAGTGCGAATTCTACGCGCTGGAAGGCTTGAGCCACCTGATCCGCACCATCGAGCGTGTCAAGCGCGCCTTCAATCCCGGTCTGGACATCCACGGCGTCGTCCTGACCATGTTCGACAAGCGCAATAATCTCTCCGACATGGTCGCGGCCGACGTGCGCGGCTTCTTCGGGGAAAAGGTCTACGACACCGTCATCCCGCGCAACGTCAAGGTTTCGGAAGCGCCGTCCCATGGCAAACCGGTCCTGATCTATGACCTGCGCTGCCCCGGCTCCCAGGCCTATATTCATCTGGCGAGCGAAGTTTTGAAGCGTGAGAAGAAAAGGCTGATTGCGTGATGGATCAGAATAAGCGCCGCTCCAGCCTGGGCCGCGGCCTCAACGCATTGTTCGGGGAAACCGCACCCGAAGATTTCGAGCCCCTGAAGAAGGGCGAGACTCCCCGGCATTTGCCGATCGAGTTCGTGACGCCGGGCCGCTTCCAGCCGCGCCGCAAGTTCGACCAGGAAGCGATCCAGAGCCTCGTGGACTCCGTCAAGGAGCGCGGCATTCTTCAGCCGCTGCTGGTCCGCCAGCACCCAGACGACGGCGCTATCTTCGAGATCATCGCCGGTGAGCGGCGCTGGCGGGCGGCTCAACTGGCCGGCCTGCATCAGGTCCCCGTCGTCATCCGCGAGCTGTCCGACCGCGAAGCGCTCGAGATCGCGCTGATCGAGAATATCCAGCGCCAGGATCTGACGGCACTGGAAGAGGCCGAAGGCTACAAGCGCCTGATGGACGAGTTTGGCCATACCCAGGACGTCCTCGCCAAGGCGCTGGGAAAAAGCCGCAGCCACATCGCCAACATGCTGCGCCTGCTGACCCTGCCGCTTCAGGTCAAGCAGATGGTCCAGGAAGGCTCCCTGACCGCCGGCCATGCCCGCGCGCTGCTGTCGGTCGAAGACCCGGTGGCGACGGCGCAGCAGGTGATCGAGAAGGGCCTGAACGTCCGTCAGGTCGAGCAGCTCGCCCGCGAAGCCCATGGCAATACGCGGGAGGAGCCGGCTGCTGCCACTGCCGATGCACCGCCGATCGGCACTGGACCAGTTGCCCGCGCCGGCTCGACATCGGCGGCGGCGCCACGGGCTGCCAAGGACCCCGATACGATCGCCCTGGAGCAGGACATCACCAACCGGCTCGGCCTTCGCGTCAGCATCAGCTCGCAGGGCCAGGGCGGCACCCTCAGCATCCAGTACCAGACGCTCGACCAGTTGGACGAAGTGATCGAGCGCTTGACCGGCCGCGCGGGCTGACGGCCAGCGCCGCTTCACAGCCCGGCGTTCCCCCTTAAGGCGGAACGCCGGGCTGTAAAGACTTACAGCTTGCTGGAAACCAGTTCGGACAGGGTGACGTCCGGCCGGGCGCCGACATGGCTGATGATCTCGGCTGCGGCGATGGCGCCGATGCGGGCGCTGTCGGTCAGGCTCCTGCCGCTGGTATAGCCGTACAGGAAGCCGGAGGCGAACAGGTCGCCGGCGCCCGTCGTGTCGACCAGACGCTCGATCCTGTCGGCCGGCACTTCGAAGATGTCATTGGCGGTGACGACCACCGACCCCTTCTCGCTCCGCGTCAGCACGACCGTTTCACAGCGGCCCCTTACCGCCGCGACCGCCTGATCGAAGCTGTCGGTCTCGTACAGCGCCATGATCTCGTGCTCGTTGCCGAACAGGATATCGACGTGGTTGTCGACCAGATCGGAGAACTCGGCGCGGTGCCGGTTGACGCAGAAGCTGTCCGACAGGGTCAGCGACAGCTTGCGGCCGCCGGCATGGGCCAGCTTCGCCGCCTTCAGGAAGGCTTCCTTGGCAAGCGGCTTGTCCCACAGATAACCCTCCAGGTACGTCACCTGGGCGCTCTGGATCAGGGCGGCGTCGATATCGTCCGGTCCCAGTTCGACGCAGGCGCCGAGGAAGGTGTTCATGGTGCGCTGGGCGTCGGGAGTCACCAGGATCAGGCAGCGCGCCGTCGGGGCGCCGCCAGTCAGGGGTGCGCTGTCGAACTGGACGCCGATGGCGCGGATGTCGTGCCGGAATACCCCGCCGAGTTGGTCGTCGCTGACCTTGCCGATATAGGCACCCTTGCCGCCGAGTGAGGCGATGCCGGCCATCGTGTTGCCGGCCGAACCGCCCGACATCTCGATCCCCGGCCCCATCCTGCCGTACAGTTCTTCCGCCCGGCCGGCGTCGATCAGGGTCATCGCGCCTTTTTCCAGGCCGTTGGTTTCAATGAACGCATCGTCGGCATGGGCGATCACGTCGACGATGGCGTTGCCGATACCGACAACGTGGAGAGAGGCCTGGGACATGCGGGGACGTATCCTTGATCTGCTGAAATGAGAGGACTTGGATCGGGGCCGGAGTATAACCACCGTCATAGGCGGAACAAGTCTCCGTCCTTCTTCCTCTCCCCCACACTCGTCTCCCTGTCTCTACCAAACCGTTTGCGATGGTTCCGATGATAAAAGCCCTTACCCGCGCCATCTCCCAGCTTTCCGACCCCGCCATCAGCCGCGTCGTCTGGCGGAGCATCGCCGGCGCGATCCTCGGGTTCCTCACCCTGGCCGGGCTGGTCTGGATTCTGCTGTTTCAGACCCGCCTGACCGACTATCCCTGGCTGGACAACACGATCGACGTGCTGGGCGGTTTGGCGGTCTTCGGGCTGGCCTACCTGTTCTTTCCGGCGGTCGTCGTGGCGATCTCCGGCCTGCTGCTGGAGCGTGTGGCCAACGCGGTGGAGCGGCGGTACTATCCGGGTCTTCCGCCCGCCCACGGCCAAAGCCTCTGGGCCGAGATCTTCGGTGCACTGCGCTTCCTGGTCGTCGTGGTCGCTCTCAACCTTCTGGTTCTGCCCGCCTACCTGATTCCGGGCGTGAATCTGATGATCTTCTACGTCCTCAACGGTTACCTGCTCAGCCGGGAATACTTCGAGTTGGTAGCACTTCGGCGAATGACTCCTCAGTCCGCGAGGATAATGCGTAAGGCTCACACCGCCAAGCTGTTCGCCGCCGGAGTCATCGTGGCCTTTTTTTCGACGATTCCCTTGGTCAACCTGCTGGTTCCGGTTGTGGCGACAGCGTTCATGGTGCACATTTTCCAGGGGCTCACAGGAAACTTGCAGCGAACCGCCAAATAGTAATAAAGAATTAACCATGACGGCTCAGTTTACCGCCAGCCGTCATCCACCCTGCCTTTTGGGGGCCATCGATCATGTTTCGACGCAAGTCACCGCCCGCCGGACCGCTGAATCCCGAAGGCGCATCGCCGGTAGAGCCGGCTGCACCCGAAGCCGTCGCCTCCGAGCCGCCGCGTTCTCCGTTTGCCGATAAGGGACCCGATATGTCGCCGACCAAACCGCCCGCATCCAACGCCACCTTCAAGCCCGAGATTCCGCGCCGCGTGGTCGAGATTCCGGGTGCGCCGGTGCGCCGGCCGCTGAGCGAGAGCCTGTCGGCCCCCACGTCCGGACCGGGTTCCTCCGGTGGTTCGTCCCTCTCCTCCGGCTCCAACGAGATGCGGAAGCTGATCGTCGGCCGCGACATCTCGCTCTCCGGCGAGATTACGGCCTGCGACGTGCTGGTGGTGGAAGGGACGGTTGAAGCCAAGCTGCGTGACGGCCGAAACATCGAGATCGCCGAATCCGGCCTGTTCAGGGGCAGCGTCGAGATCGACGAGGCCGACATCGCCGGACGCTTCGAGGGCGATATCAGCGTCCGTGGCCGCCTGCGCCTGCGCTCCACCGGCAAGATCAACGGATCGATCCGCTATGGCGAGCTGGAAGTCGAAGCTGGCGGCCAGCTCATGGGCGATATCCAGGTGCTGACCGCCACCAATGCCTCCGTCACCCGCGTCCCCGCTCCTCCGGAGCCGGTAGCTGCCGAGGTGGCGCAGCCGTCACCTTACGCCACTGTCCGCACCGGCGCCGCCGAGTAAGCGGCGGCAGAGTCAAGACGCTCCAGGTAGCGGCACGAAGAAAAACCCGCCGGCAGGGATGTCGGCGGGTTTTTCCGTCTTCAAGATAGCCTTTGGCAGGAGGTCAGAACATATGGCCGCTGCGCTCCGCCTTGGTCCGGAGATAGGCGGCGTTGTGCCCATTGCTGGGGAAGACGTGAGGCACCCGGTCCACCACCTCGATCCCGCAGCGCGCCAACTGGCGCAGCTTGTCGGGGTTGTTGGTCAGCATCCGTACCTGGGGGAAACCCAGTTGCCGCAGCATCTCAGCGGCGGGAAGGTAGATCCGCTCGTCGGCGTCGAAGCCCAGCATCTCGTTGGCTTCGACCGTGTCGAAGCCGTCGTCCTGAAGCTGATAGGCCCGCAGCTTGTTGACCAGACCGATGCCCCTGCCCTCCTGCGCCAGATACAGCACGACGCCGCTGCCTTGGTGGGAGATCTCGGCGATGGCGCCGCGCAACTGGTCGCCGCAGTCGCACCGCAGGGAGCCCAGCAGGTCGCCGGTGAAGCATTCCGAGTGCAGCCGGATCAGGACGGGACCGTTCTCAGCCGAGGGCTCGCCGATGACAATCGCCAGATGCTCGACGCCGCCGTCCGGTGGACGGAACGCCAGGACCCTCGTATTCTCGGCATCGACCAGCGGGACCGAGGCATTGCCCACCAGCGTCAGGGTGCGTGCCGCATGCGTCTGGTAATCCAGGATGTCGCGTGCCCGCACCAGCATCAGGTCGTTCTTGTCCAGCCATCCTTCCAGCGTGACGCCACGCGGCAGGCGGACGGGAGCGACCACGGCGGCCGGCAGTAGGCGCGCCAGCTTGGCGAGTGCCACGGCGGCACCCTCGCGGGTTTCCAGTTCCGCCGGTTCGACCGTCATGGCGGCCTCCGCGCCAGGACCGCTGCTGCGCGTCGGGTCCACCAGGTCGTGGATGACCTCCGCCGTCAGCCCGGCGCCGAGCGCCAGCTTCACCACCGGAGATGCCGGACTTTCAAGCCCGATGGCGACGGCGCGCGGCCTAGTGACCGCAAGCACGGCGGGGGCGCCGGCCATGACCTTGATTCTGTTCAGCGCCGGAGCGGAGACCGCCTCCACCGACAGCGCCAGAGCGATGCCGCCCTCCATATCCTCGACCACGACCGGATCGCCCCGGCGAAGTTCACAGATCGCGCGATCGACGGA